>JBFEYG010000069.1:0-10886 GCA_041562275.1 Sulfurimonadaceae bacterium
GCTTAGGTCACTGTCTCCGAAAGTAAGGGTATCAAGAAGTACGATATTCATTAGACGTCTTTTATTTTTTTGATAAGTTCTTTGGCCTGTTCAAGGGCTTTGTCCACCTTGTCAAAGACTAGGGCAACGGCCATACGGCGGCCCTTATGAGACTCAGGTTTCCCGAACACGCGCACAAAAGAGTTGTCTGAAAAAAGTGAATCATCCACATCCACTACCGGAGCGTACGAGTCTTTTACTGATTTAAATGCCGCGGAAGCACCGTCGCCGTAAAAAGTAAAGCCGAGCGGAAGGCCAAGGACCGCACGGAGGTGAAGTGCGAACTCGCTCTGGCTCTGAGTGATAAGCGTCACCATTCCCGTATCGTGAGGACGGGGGCTGACTTCCGAGAAATAGACCTCGTCGCCTTTGACGAAAAGCTCGACACCGAAGATACCGCGGCCGCCAAGACCGTCCGTGATGACCTTGGCCATCTCTTCAGCCTTCTGCTTTGCAACAGCACTCATCTGCATCGGCTGCCAGGAGTAAATATAGTCTCCATCCTGCTGCTGATGCCCGATAGGCTCACAAAATACAGTCTCCTTACCGTTACGTGCAGTTAGCATGGTGATCTCATAATCAAAATCGATAAAGGCTTCGATAATAAGCTCGCTGGCATCCCCGCGTGCCTCTTTTGCCATCTCCCAGGAGTTATCCAGGTCTGCTTCCGAACGCATGACACTCTGCCCGTGACCTGAAGATGACATGACCGGCTTGACCACACACGGATAGCCCATCTCGCCCGCAGCGATTTCCATCTCTTCACGCGTCTTTACAAACTTATAAGGACCGGTCTTAAGTCCAAGTTCTTCTGCTGCAAACTGGCGGATGTTCTTGCGGTTCATCGTCTTGTTGACCGCGTCTGCATTGGGGATGACATGAAAGCCTTCTTTCTCGGCAACAAAGAGGGCCGAGATACTGATCGCTTCAACCTCGGGAAGAATATAGTCAGGTCTCTCCTGACGAATGATCTCCAAGATAGCCTCTTCGTCCTGCATGTTTACCACATGCGATCGGTTAGCGACCAGGTGTGCAGGCGCACCTTCATACTTGTCTACCGCGATCACCTCAACACCAAGACGTTGTGCTTCGATAGCGACTTCTTTGCCCAGTTCACCTGAACCCAGTAACATGATCTTTTTACTATTGCTTTTTAATGGAGCGCTGAATTGCATTGTCATCCTTCAAATAATTGCCGTATTTTATCAAATATGGGCTGAAATTAGCTAAAGAGTCCGCCTTCAAAGACTACAGAGGGTCTTCTCCCAGGACAATGACTGTCCTCATATTTTGGCCATCTCGTTTGAGTTCCAGCGGCAGCATGGTTCCCTTTTCTTGTCTGAGAAGCTCTCGTGCCTGAAACAGCGAAAGGTCCTTCTTGCCGTTGATACTTATGATGATGTCGCTTTTTTCAAGTCCCTCGACAATGGCACCTGGCATTGGCTTGATACTGTATATCTTCAGCTGACCATCTTCGAGAATAATACGCACTCCCGATTTGTCTCTCTCCTGCTCAAGCTCATAATCCTTATGATGCTGCAGATAAAGCATGTTAAAGGGAAAGTCCAAGACAACATTATGGCGTTTGAAAAAAGCAAGTCCCAGAGCGTTCTGTCTGGACTCCTGTAAAACAATATTGGGATAGACGGTGTCTGCAAAACGCAGATACTCTAACCTAAACTCTTCATTGCTTGAGAGCTCACTGACCGTAATGACTTCCTGCTCATGTGATCTCAGGACCTGACCGATCTCTTTGAGATACAAGAAGTTTTCATGCTGCACTCTTCCACTTCCGTTATCCCCTGTATCGATGTCAAAGGCAACCACTCGGCCGTGAAGGTCAACAGTCACTTGAGGGATCTGTCCTTCCGACCAGAACAGGGGTACTCGCGCAGTGAAGCTGCCCATATAAGGTTCCGCTCCGATATAGCCTTCGATTGTACCTCTTTTAAAATCGATCTCCCATCTGAACTGATGCAAAAACGATACGCCGAGTATGCCGCAAAACTTCACCCCGCTAAAAGGCCACAAGGACTGAAGGTCAGCTAATATGTACGGAAAACGATTTGCGATCTGCATCTTTCCCAGTCGCATTGGGATAGACCGGTACATCTTCAATGCGACCTCTCCGTTGGGTGTCGCTATCCGTCCGCTTGCAAGCTTTATCCCGGTACGCGCCTGGACCTCAGGAAGGCTCAGCGGTTCACCCAGAAGAGGTTCAAGTGACTTATCCAGGACCACAAAGCTTGCACCCGTATCAAAAAGAAAATTGCACTCTTTCTCGCCGATCTGTACGGGCAGAAATATCCCTGTACTTTGGGGATCAAAACTTCCTTGATACAGAGCTCTTTCATCCGCATAAATATAAAAGGTGCAAAATAAAAAGAGGAGAAGCTTAACTGTCATTTCCCGAAGAACCCTTCTCCTCTTCAGAGAAGAGGTGATTAAGCTTGTGGGCAAACTCGCACGGCATCTGAGAGAAGTTATCGATCAGATATAAGAGGTCATGTATACCTTGATGCTTCAAAATACGCTTTTTTCTATAGTTTGCCAGACAAAAATCACATCCGAAATGCTCAGCACAATCCAAGGCATCACTTAAGGAGATGATATGCTGAGAAGGATTGATCTTCAAGACATAATGTAAGAACTCAAAGCCAAAGTCAACAGTAAACTCGACAACGACCATCTCCGGTCGTTCCTTTGAATAAAATTCTACTGCCTCTTCTATATTATCGATCAGATGGACATCGTGACCGGACATCTGTTCCATCAGCCCTGTTCGTATAGAGTTTTGTATCGATTTGTTATCGACAAATAATATCTTCATATAAAAATTATACAACTTCCTACGTAAAGGAATCGTTAAACAGCGTGCTGTGAGCGGACGAACCTGTTGTAATGTCCTTCTTCTTTCATCAAGATTTTCGGATCACCCTCTTCGACGATGCGGCCCTCTTGCATCACGTAGATGTAGTCTGAGTTTTGAACCGTACTCAACCTGTGCGCTATGGTGATGATGGTACGCTCTTTTAAAAACTCCTGGAGTGCGGCAAACAAGTCGCTTTCGGTATGCACGTCAAGCGCAGAAGTGGATTCGTCAAAGATCACCACACTCGGACTGGCCAGGATCATCCTTGCGATACTCAGCCTCTGTTTTTGTCCGCCCGACAAACGCACTCCGCCTTTTCCGACCAGAGTCTGCAGGCCATCTGGGATCTCGTTCACAAAGCTGGAAAGCTGCGCGATCTTCAATGCTTCCAAGACCTCTTCATCACTGTAATCATCCCCCATAGTAAGATTAAAACGAAGCGTGTCGTTAAAGAGCACAGGCTGCTGCAGTACGACAAAAAGATTGTTTCTCAGGTTTTCAAGACCGATATCGTATAAAGAGACCCCATTAAAGTAAAGCTCCCCCTCTTTTGGCGGGTAGAAGCCGCTTAAGACCTTGGCCAGTGTCGTCTTTCCGCTTCCGCTGGGACCAATAAGCGCGATCTTAGCACCTGCGTCTATCTTCATATTGATGTCCTTCAGGACATGCTGTTCGTTTGAATAGGAGAAATTCAAGCCTTCAACGCGAACCGATGCACTCTTATGCGTAAAAGGGTTCTGATCATGATGGCAGACAGGCTCCTGGTCCAGGGCAAAAAGCGTGTTTAATCTCTCTAAAGCAGCTTTCGCGTTCGAATAAGCATATTGCAGGGAGAGAAGGTCCTGCACCGGCGTCATCATAAACCACAGATATCCAAAAAGAGCGAACATCAGGCCAATGCTCAGATCAGAAGAGAGGACCAATATCAGCCCCAAAACACGAAAGAGCTCAAAGACTGAGAGAAAAAGTGTAAACGAGAAGCGTTCTGCCGCAAAACTCTTTTTGCCAAACCGGGCAGTCTCGTCTCTAAGCCGCGCGGCATCTTCTATGCTCTTGCCGATAAACTCGTTCTCCTTCGAAGAGGCACGGATCTGCCCAAAAAGGTCCAGGGTCTCTATCAGAGAGTTTTGAAACTTCGATATCGCCTTGTTCTCCTCTTTTTTATACCGTGCCACCTTGCGTGATATCAACTGCGTTATTACCACGACGGCGGGATGCAGGATCAGGATCAACAGTCCCAGTCTCCATTCGATCATGATCAAGACGACGGCCACCCCGACCAGCGTCAACACCGATACGATCGACCGGCTCAGCGCTGATCCGATAAAGCCCTCGAGCGTTTGCATATCACTGACCAGTTTGGAGGATACTGTTCCCGAACCCAGAGTCTCATACTCGTGCATCGCTACATGCTTCAGATGCAGAAGAAGCTTTTTGCGAAGGACAAGGGTGATATCCTGTGCGATCTCGGTAAAAGCATAATGGGCGAAGACCGAGGAGATGAAAAAACCGAAACGCAGAACGATCGTAATCACCAGTGTTATCAAAATATAGCCAAGCGGGCTGAACTCGCCAAAAAGCAGATCAATACTCTTCAAAAGCCCGCCGGGCTCCTTCAAGATCACCTCATCTATCAGGAGCGGGATCAGCAAAGGAATGGGTATGCTGACCAAAGTTGCGGCCAGGGCGATAAGGTTTGCTTTGAGCAGCTTTCCTTTGTGTTTAAGTACAAGTCTGTACAAGAGATGGAAGGTAATTGTATTCATGCGTGTATCATAGTATTTTTTTTTAAATATCTTCTAAAAAACAACAAGCTATACTCATCTAAAAGCTTAACTTAGGATTATAGATGACAAGCAGAACCAAACTTTTACTGCTCTTGTTCACGGGGCTTATGATTCCCCCGGTGATGTGGCTATTCATTCTTTTTTACACGCACATCTTCAACTTTGACGAACTGCTCAGCATAGTGCTTTCTATTCCCATGATTGCCTATATCGTCCTCGCCACTGCAGGTGTGATGTACTTTTTCAATACACAGTTCAAACACATTGAAGATGCCATATCCCGCAAAGCGCACTCCCTTCACTCTCAAAAAGCACTGGCCAGACTTCCTGGATGGTTCCTTCTTGTACAGTTTCTCTACAGTACCTTTGGGCCTTCCGTTGTCCTTTTGGGGATGGATTTTGTCAGCAGTGTACAGTTTTGGCTATCCCAACTTCTTGTCATTCCGCTTATTCTCTTGTTTATCATCCCTGTCTTTATCTACTCCGTTATCACTTTGGAGCATTGGAGCAAGACTCTTCCGCTCACGGACGAATATCCCTTCATCTCTTTTGGCAAAAAGATGATTGCGGCTATCTTCACCACCGTCTTGGGAAACATCATCTTGTTAATACTATTTAATATTGCTATTTCAGTCACGCTAAACGACCTCAGTCTGAGCGATCTGGTCTTTAAGAACCTCTTTATAGGAGGGATTGGCCTTGTAATCTCCGCTATCAATATCTATCTTTTGGTCCAGCAGGCCACACAGTCTGTCATCAATATCACCGATTCCGTCTCAAGAGACCAGAACGATCTCAGCAAGGTCATTCACATCACGAGCAGAGATGAGACCGGGATCATGGCACGCAGTATCAACAGCTTCATCGCAGAACTCTCGAATGCGATCCAAAGTGCAAAAAGCATCTCTCAGACCAACCAAACAGGTTCGCAAGAGATGCACACTATCTTTGAGCAGATCAAAAAACGCGTAGACGAAGAGTTCCAGATCGTCAAAAAAACGACTGAGCAGGCCAGGTCCATTCAACAGATCGTTGATACTTCAACAGCAGATTTCAATCACACCAAAGAAAATATGCAACATGCCAACGATCAACTGGGTGAAGCAAAAGATGAGATTCGCAGTCTTCTTAAAAGTGTCGCGCACAGTGTGGAGCTGGAACATGAGATGAACTCCCGACTAAACCAACTCTCATCTGAGGCAAGCCAAGTCAAAGAGGTGCTAAACATCATCAGAGATATCGCTGATCAGACCAATCTTCTGGCCCTTAACGCAGCTATAGAAGCGGCTCGAGCAGGAGAACACGGACGCGGATTTGCCGTTGTTGCGGACGAAGTCCGAAAACTTGCCGAACGCACACAAAGAAGCCTTACCGAGATCGATGCGACGATCAATGTCATCGTACAGTCTGTGACCGATGCGAGCGAACAGATGAAAGCCAATGCAGACAATATCGAAGCCCTCTCCGATATCTCCCATAATGTCGAAAACAACATCAACAATACAGTCGAGACGATGGAAAAGACAAACAGCTTGAGTCAAAAAAGTGCGAAAAACTCCCAGGAAATATCACTCCACAGTTCAGACATGCTTGCTCAGATAGAAACACTCAACAGTATCTCTCAGGACAACAACCGCAGCATGCAGGAGCTCTCAGAGATCACCAATGAGCTTAATCGTTCGGCGAACGAGCTGCATACGCGGCTCAATCATTTCAAGACATGATGCAAAGGGCCTCTTTTTACCGCTTAGCCCTTAAGCGACACTAAGTTATACTTTCACCATGATTGCACAAGACTCTATAGAGACCTTAAAGACCCGGCTGGACATTGTTGATGTTGTAGGTAACTATGTCGAACTCAAAAAGGCGGGCGTAAACTTCAAAGCACCCTGTCCTTTTCACGACGAAAAAAGTCCGAGTTTTGTCGTAAGCCCGGCCAAACAGATCTACCACTGTTTCGGATGCGGCGTGACGGGTGATCCTATACGTTTTGTCATGGAGTATGAAAAGCTTAATTATCCCGAAGCCATCGAAAAGCTCGCTTCCTATTACAACTTCTCATTGCAGTACACGACAGGAGGAGAGAAAAAGAGCGATACCCGGATGCTTGACAAGCTCAACGACTGGTATAAGACACTTCTTGACTCCAACCATACAGCCCAGGCCTATCTGAAAGAACGCGGTATATTTGAGTCCTCTGTTGAGAAGTTCGGTATCGGCTATGCCCCCTCTTCTCAAGAGACTATCACCTATCTAAAAAGCCACATGTTTGACCTCAAAGAGGGGATAGAACTCGGCGTCATCGGACAAGGTGACAATCACCTCTTCGCCCGTTTTATCGAGCGCATAACCTTTCCTATCCGTGCGGCCAACGGAAGCATGGTCGGTTTCGGCGGACGTACCATCAGCGGCCATCAGGCAAAATATGTCAACTCCCCTCAGACGAAAATCTTTAACAAGTCCCGCCTGCTTTATGCCTATGACCTTGCAAAGGAGAGTATCTACAAAAGTAAAGAGATGATCGTGACCGAGGGCTATCTTGATGTCGTCATGCTCCATCAGGCAGGCTTCAATAATGCCGTTGCCACCTTGGGAACAGCATTGACCAACGAACACCTTCCGCTTTTACGCAAAGGTGAACCACGCATCACTATGGCCTATGACGGTGACAATGCCGGCCTTAATGCAGCGATAAAAGCGTCCAAACTTCTCTCGGCTTCGGGGCTGGACGGAGGCGTTGTGATCTTCGGCGAAGGCCTTGACCCGGCAGATATGGTCAAGAACGCCCAGATCGAAGAACTTAACCACCTTCTGCGCCACCCAAAACCCTTTATCGAGTTTGTACTGGAACAGAGTGTTCACCAGTTTGACCTCAACAACCCCAAGGCAAAAGAAGAGGCCTTGCACAGCGGAATAGCCTACCTAAAGACTCTCTCTCCACTTTTGCAAGAAGAGTACCGTCCCTATCTCGCGGCCTTGTTAAATGTGAACAAGTCCGTTGTCCGGCTTCAAAAAGCTGTCCAGAACCAGCAGATACCCCAGCTCTCTCCTCTGACCCAGGAAGACACCTGGGTGCTCAGTCTGATCAAGACTATCATCGAGATCCCCGGCACGGTAGACAATATCCTTGATTATCTTGACCCGTCCCAACTGCATCTTCATGCACAAGAGTTCTCCCTTGCCATCAGCGGCCAGAACGAGCATCCCCTGCTAGTAAAGATCGTGCTCAATGAAAACATCAAGGCCTTTCGGGAAGAGGACCTTAAAAACGAGATGCTGACCTTTTTAGGAAACTTTTACAACAAAGAACTTAAAAAAGTGAACATGCGTAAAGATATGAGTTTCGAGAAAAAGGCTTTTTATATCCGTTCCTACAGAGAAAAAGTCAATAAACTCAAACGCGGAGAGCTTGTTCCTTTCAGCGTGTAAACGATTTTTTAACAGCTCCTGTCTTATACTGTCAAGTGTGAAACCATTTACATCATAGACAAGAAAACAGAATTTTCCCTAAATTTTCACAAGTTATTCCCTAACTTCGTTTTCATTCCCCCTAATAACCTGTCTTTGGTGTCGATGGTCACTCTTGTTGCTCATACTATCTCTTTAATAGACCAAATTTCACGACGCATCCCAATGATTTTACAAGATAACCTTCGATCGTCAATGAAACATCTAAGTATAAGCCTGACGAATAGATTAAGCTCTCTCTTAAACACAAAAAAGTATACTCGTTTAAACCTACTTAAAAGGCTAAACATGGGTGTACCTTTTTCCTTTTATAATTTTTCAGGACTTGTGGACCTTCAACGCGGTATCGTTGAGCGCCAGAACGATTCACGACTGGAAGCTTTTAGTATTCTCTACTGTGACTTTAGCGGTTTTGAAAAGCCCAAGATCGCCGACTCCTTAGAGCAGGTTATACGCTCTTCGGATGCCTATGTCCATAATGACAATGCCTACTTTTTTATACTCTACCAGACTGATAAATACGGGGCTACTGTCGTGGCAAATATGTTTGAAGATTTTTTTGGTACCTACGTCAAGCATGAGGTCGTAAGTTTTCCCCGAGACGGAGAGACTGCGCAGGAGCTATTTGATGCTATTCAGGCGAATGTCAAAAAGCACCATGACATCGACTTGGAGTGCTTGGATCATAATAGCCGTCAGTGGCCTTGATCAAACCTATAATACGAAGATTTTTTGTAAAATGAAAGTGCTTCTGAGATCTCTGCTTCACGCAGGGCTCTTTTAGTCGGTTTGCAAAAGATCTCTTCTGACTTTCCTTCATCTTTCATAGGGACGATTCGCTTTGTCTGCGTCTTTCTGATGACAACTTTGTCTTGCGGTCCGGCAACGTCGACTATATCAGCTTTTTTATCTTCCATCTTCAGAGGTTTATCGGACGAGCTTACAGCTTCTTCCTGCTTTGAAGCCTGAAGCAGTTTTGCCTGAGCTAGCACCATCATCTGCTGCATCTTTGCTTCAGGCTTCAACTCTGTCCTTACCTCTATAGTAGTGACAAAGGCATCATGACTTACTTTTTTTTGGATCTCACTCAGGTGAAAAGCAGCTTCCTGATCAGTTTGAAATTCCCCCATAAAGACTTTGTATTCCCTATTCATATACTTTATCTTATGTGGCATGTCAATCTGGCTTAGTTTAGCCATAAACTCCGGTGTGATAGCCTCCTTGTCCTTCACACTCAAGACTTGAACAACATACTTCATATCTGCGTTCGCCAGTAGTGTAAGCATCAACAACCATAAGAAAATTCGCATAAATACCCCTTTGTGTTCTTTAAAATCGGCAAAAAAATATTTTGATTTACAAGTGTCCTATAATAAGAGCGAATTAAGCCATAAATCTATATACTTCTCTTCTTCCAATCTGTGGGGCATTAGCTCAGCTGGGAGAGCGCTTCGCTGGCAGCGAAGAGGTCAGCGGTTCGATCCCGCTATGCTCCACCATCACTATGAAAAAAACATACTTCAACTGAATACAAAAAAACAAACCTCCATTCGACTCTCATCACCTTTATATCTACAACAGTCATTTATCATCACTATGATAGAAAGTCAATGCAATGAAAAGTTATATATATCCGAAGTAAATAAACTGCATTTTTATGCTCTAATTCCCCTTTGGATAATAAGTGTGTCTATTAAACAGAAGACATTACACAGAAATATTTTATTCTTTCAAGCTCCTGTCTGCCATCTTGTATTCAACGCTTACAGAACACCGGATAAAACCTATAAAGCCTCTAAGAAAATGCATGATACAATGATCAGTAAGGAGAGTTTATGAACGTAATAGAGAAAGAACTTGAAAGCAGAAAAACTGAAATACAAGAAGAAGTGCTTGCTACTTTTAAAGTAAACATGAAAATCACTGACTGGGATGTTCCTGAAGCAGATGATAATCAGGCAGCAAAGATACTGGTGCAGATCATGCAAGAGGCACTTGATCAGATCAAAGAAGATGTTGAAGCAGGAAAGTATGACAACTATTAAAACAGAGGACTATTATACTATATAGCCTCTTCTTCAAGAGGGAAGTGCAGATTGACGACTTTGGATGCCGCCATCAACGACTGCAAGGCCATATAGACGCTTCGGTTTGTGTTTAAAAGAGAGACGACACGTATCTCATTGACATGTTCCTTGCTTGCCAACGACATCGTCTCCCTCAGGATATTCACATTTCGCTCTTCCGCATTGGAAAATTTCTGCAGACATTTATCCAATGGCCACTTCTCTTCCATATAATTTACAAATATGATCATCGCATAGGCCAGATTGCTGCGGATCTCATCATACACCTTGAGAATTGAGAGATTGCTACTCTGAGAAAACTCATTGATATCCTCTTTGATGTCCTTGAGCAGTTTGGCCGCATACACACTCTCACGCACAGACATCAGTAGGGTGTCAATACTTTGGCTCTGTTCGGGAGTGAGGTTCTGCTCGTTAAGTCTGTTCACAAAAGCCACCGTGTTGATTTCGATCTCTTTTATGTTCTCATAGGTCTTTTGGTGGTCAAAATCGATTCTACTCTGGTTTTGTGCGACCGTTGCCTTGGCATCGCGGTTCTTATTGAAGATATCATTGGGCTTTATATTCGCAAGAAGCAAGCCGAACTTCATCGTCTTGACAAAAAGATTGCTGACTTCGTTGCGCAATGCCACC
>JBFEYG010000070.1:0-10863 GCA_041562275.1 Sulfurimonadaceae bacterium
AAGGCGAGACAAAGCCACAAGCCGAGACGACCGATCAGAAATGCGAGAAGTGTGGTGCTGATATGGTCATCAAAAATGGCCGTAATGGAAAGTTCCTGGCCTGTTCTGCCTATCCTGAATGTAAAAACACAAAGGCGCTTGATGACGGGGACGCACCGACTACGGATGTCCCATGTCCGGACTGCGGCGGCAAACTTCTCTTTAGAAAGTCACGAAGAGGTGCTTTCTGGGGTTGTGAGAACTATCCGGAATGTAAGTTCATCTCCAAATTTGAGCCGACCCTGAAAAAATGTGAACAGCCAGAATGTGACGGTACCTTGGCAAAACGTACCTACAGAGATGCCGAAGTCTATGAATGTGTAAAATGTAAAAACCGCACCCCTCGCGAGGGTGACGAATAACAGGCGAAGAGGGGCTAGTATGAAGATCGGTATCTTTTCAGACACCCATTCAAAAGTAGGACGCGCTAAAAGAGTCATCGACCATCTGATCGATAGCGGAGCAGAATACCTTGTTCATGCCGGAGATATCTGCGAAGTCGAAGTCCTGGAATATATGCTCGAGAGCAAGCTTCCTTATGTCGCTGTCTACGGGAACAATGATGCCCACATGGTCCAGTATCACCGCAGCTTCAACCTTGTACAGGAGCCCCATCTTTTCAAGATAGAAGAGCACACCTTTAAGCTGATGCATCTGCCGTACTACATGAGTCCTGACAGCGATGTCGTTATATTCGGCCACACGCATAACTTTGAATGCGACTTCAAAAACAACACCCTGTTTTTAAATCCCGGGGAAGCGTGTGCACGTAACAAGCCAATGAGTGAATGCTTAATGCTGAGCATTGATGATAAGAGCTATAATGTCGAAGCATATTCCCGTCCGCTCAAGACAAAAGAGTGGCAAACACAACATATCAGTTTTGAAAGAAAATAAAATGTCACGTCCAGCAAAGAAAATATTTTTATGCGCTATCTGTAATATCAACAGCGGTACCTGTAATGAAGAC
Organism: Sulfurimonadaceae bacterium; assembly: GCA_041562275.1. Taxonomy (GTDB): domain Bacteria; phylum Campylobacterota; class Campylobacteria; order Campylobacterales; family Sulfurimonadaceae. The sequence continues at coordinate 1,010 of JBFEYG010000070.1, forward strand.
TGTAAATTCTGCTCACAAAGCGTTAAATACAGTGCCGATATAGAACGCTATAAACAAAAGCCAATGGATGAGATCATCAGTGAAGCCAAAGCGGCCGAAGCATCGGGTGCCTTGGGATTTTGTCTTGTAACCGCACAAAAAGGACTCACCGACAAGACACTGAAGTTTGTCTGTGAAGTGGCTAAAGCAGTTAAAAGCGAAGTCCCCCGCTTGCGTCTTATCGCCTGTAACGGCACGGCTTCATTAGAACAGTTAAACACACTAAAAGCAGCAGGTGTAGCAGCTTACAACCATAACCTTGAAAGCTCCGAGCGTTACTATAGCGAGATCTGTACTACGCACAGTTGGAAAGAGCGGTATGAGACCTGTGAAAATGTCAACAAAGCCGGTATGGTGCTTATCACAGGCGGTATTTTCGGAATGGGAGAGACACAGGAGGACCGGATCTCTATGCTCGAGGCCCTTGCCTCGTTAAACCCGACATCGGTTCCTATCAATTTTTATCACCATAATCCAGCGCTTCCGCTTAAGCCTAACCCTTTGAGTACGGATGAAGCACTTGAGTTGGTCCGTTTGACCCGAGAAATACTCAAAGATGCAGACAGAGTCATGATAGCCGGTGGACGTGAGATGATGTTCAAAGAGCGTCAGGCAGAGATCTTTGATGCAGGGGCAAATGCTATCGTAATAGGCAACTACCTTACCACATCAGGCAGAGAACGTTCAAAAGACCTAGACATGCTTCGCGGACTTGGCCTGAGTATCGCATCCAGTCCTGAAGACAAATAGGTATGAGCATGGGAGAAGATATCAGCCTTGTTTTGACACTCAGTGCCATCATCGCCTTTTCTCCCTTTCTTGCAAAGATACTCAGGGTTCCTACTACGCCCGTCGAGATCATCCTTGGTTCACTGCTCGCCTATGCCGGTCTTCTCTACGACCATGAGCTTTTTGAACTTGTGGCTGAGTTTGGTTTCTTGTACCTTATGTTTATTGCCGGCACAGAGATCAATATCAAAAAGATCATCAAGATCGATCCGAGCATACTCAACCGTGCACTGATCTATCTCGCCCTGCTCTATTTTCTCTCTTTTGTCTGTTCGCTTTACCTGCAGTTAAGCAATGTCTTTATCGTTATCTTGCCGCTTATCTCCGTCGGACTTATTGCGACACTAAAAAAAGAGTATGGCAAAGATACCTCCTGGCTGCCAATGGCCATGATTGTAGGCTCTATCGGAGAGATCGTATCTATTGCTGTTTTGACGGTTGCTTCAGAAGCCTTTCAGACAGGAATCAGCATTGTCCTTTTAAAGACGATCTTTACCCTTCTGCTCTTTCTCGGTCTCATTCTCGTCCTCTTCTATGCCTTAAAGATGCTATTTTGGTGGTACCCTGAATTCGCACCGATTTTGATGCCGCATCTTGACAATACTGATCAAGACTTCAGACTCTCTATGGCTATCTTGTTCTCATTTCTTGCTCTGATGATGTATCTTGACCTTGAGCTTGCCTTCGGTGCTTTTATCGCAGGTATGTTCATCCCTACTTTTTTTGAGCATAAGTATGAACTTCCGCAAAAACTTGAATCATACGGTTTTGGTTTTCTTGTGCCGATCTTCTTTGTCCATGTCGGATCTTCCTTTAATCTTGCAGCACTCTATGTAGAAGGATTGATCATGACGGCCCTGCTTGTCACCGGATTGATGATAGGTATACGTATCATCTCATCTATGGTCTTCAACCCAAATGGATCGTTTAAGGACTCTGTACTTTTAGCCCTCTCACACTCTATGCCTTTGACACTGCTTATCGCAATTGCGACTTTAGCCTATCATCAGCACAGTATTGACAAGTTTCACTATTATGCTTTTATTTTGGCAAGTCTCTTTGAGGTGATCATCGTGATGCTTGCGATCAAGCTTATTGTCCAGCCACCTAAGTTCTTGCTCAGGCTGTTACGGCGCGGAGCCTAGAAAGAACCGTTTCCATGTCGCCGGAGGCGTCTATTACTATATCGGCTTTTTGTCTGTAGACTCTGTCTCTGTCCTTGTAGATCTTCTCTGCCTCTACAACATCTTTGAACAAGGGACGTTTGTCCAACTCCTTGCCATCCATCCGCGACAAGATCGTTTCAAAAGGCAGATCAAGATAGACGATCGTACCGACTTCTTTCAGTTCTTCGCAATAGACCAGCATACCACCGCCGGTTGAGATGATCGCATTTTGGACATTCTCTTTAAGCCAATGCACCGTATCCTGTTCCAAGCCACGGAAATAAGCTTCTCCCTTATCGCTAAATATCTGCGCGATGCTATTCCCTTCAAGACTCTCGATCATGCTGTCTGTATCCAGGAAATAACTTTCACTTTCTTTTGCGAGAAGACGGCCAATAGTACTCTTTCCCGAGCCCATAAAACCAATTAGTACGATATTAGTAACAGACAATGGTATGCACATCCTTGCTCGTTTGAAGTTTATAGTTATAAACGCCGTCAAGTTCTATGACAACCCGGTAATACTTGTCATGATTACCCATACGGATCTGTTTAAAAGGGATCTCCTCAAGATCAAAATACTTGGGCTTGAAACTTGTATCACGTGCAAAATCTAAAACTATACGATGCGGTGATGTCAGCATAAAGTTGCGCAATATCTTGTCTTCTGTTTCAATTTTTATTGATCTGTTTGTGGGCTCAAACTGTATGAATTTCGCATTGATCACTTTACTTTTTGGTACAGTCTCTTTTACATCTGTCTTCTTCTGACTTTTTTGAGACAGAATAAAAGGTTCATGCCAGTCTATTGCATTGTTTAAGTCAAGCTCTTCACTCGAGATTGACCCGTCAAGGTTTTGATAGGTGATGCTTATCTTCTTGATCGCTCTTGCTGAGTTCGGAAGCGAGAGTGTTTGTGTTGTAAAAGGTTTTAAGTTCTCAACTCTGTTTGTTGTCGGGGTCTGCTGCTGTGAAGGGTCCGAAGGAAAGAATGGATTGTCACGCCCAAGTAAAGGAATAATCATAATAAATGTCAAGAAGAATAAACGCATAAGCTGCCTATAAAATCAATTTCTTGTATTATAACAGCTTTTTCTATGAGCTGTTCTTATCTCAAGATAGAAAGAAAGTGCAGTTTTAATATATATGGACAGTGCTACTTGGAGTCAGGGTCAAGCTCATTAAGTTCAAAGAGCTCTTTTTGAAGCTCGGCATTCTCAGTTTTAAGCTTGACTACTTCATCTGTTAAAAAGCTTTCATACTCCTCCAGGTTTAACAAGACCTGTAAAGAGTTCTCACCAAAAAGAATAATACCAATATATATACCGGAGACAACGACCAAGAGTACAAGCAGACCAAGCTTCTGCCAGCTCAGTCCAAAATAACGAGCGGGAAGACTCTGCTCGGCTTCTATCTCATCGAGCAGATCAGACAAGGGACCTACCTATATAAAAAGAGGCCGAGAAAAGGAAAATCTGAAAAGAGGTTATGATTTTACAGTTTGACAATAGTGTTCCCTTTCCTCAACTAATGAAATATTAGTTAAAAAGAGCCGACCCAAGATATTCGCCGTAGACGACTTCATTCTCTATTTCCAAAAGACGGTTGTACTTAGCCGTTCTTTCACCACGTGCCGTCGAACCAGTTTTGATCTCGCCACAGTTAAGTGCAACTGCGAAGTCTGCGATAAAAGCATCTTCACTCTCACCCGAACGGTGCGACATAACACATTTATAACCGTTTCTCTGCGCAAGACGAACAGTCTGCATCGTCTCAGATACCGAACCGATCTGGTTAGGCTTGATAAGAATAGAGTTAGCGATACCTTTTTGGATGCCTTCGTTTAGGATATTAACATTGGTCACGAACAAATCATCACCAACAAGCTGTACTCTGTCTGCAAGTGCTTCTGTTAGACCTTTCCAACCAGCCCAGTCATCTTCACTAAGACCATCTTCTATTGATACGATCGGATACTTTGCACACAGGTCAACATAATACTGAGTGAGCTCAGCTGCTGTGACCGTACGATTCTCTGACTCAAGACGGTAGCCACCCTCTACAACAAGTTCAGACGCTGCGACATCAAGAGCGATCGCCATTTGTTCTCCAGGCTTATAACCAGCTTTTTCAATGGCTTCCATAATAACTTGAATCGGTTCTTCGTTTGAGCTAAGGTCCGGTGCAAAACCGCCTTCGTCACCCAATGCTGTATTATGTTTCTTGGCTTTTAGGATCGCTTTAAGGTTATGATAGACCTCTGCTGATGCACGTAATGACTCAGCAAAGTCTTCAAAACCTACAGGCATGATCATATACTCCTGAAAATCAACAGAATTGTCTGCATGAGAACCGCCATTGATGATGTTAAGCATCGGAGTCGGTATGACCATAGCATTCGCACCGCCAAGATAACGGTAAAGAGGGATATTTAGACTTTGTGCTGCTGCACGGGCAACTGCCATAGAAACACCAAGGACAGCATTTGCACCCAGGTTTCCATAGTTCTCAGTGCCATCGATCTCTTTCATCGTCGCATCCACAACCGCTTGGTTAAACGGACTTAGACCGATAAGCGCATCTGCGATCTGAGTGTTGACATTCTCAACTGCCTTAAGAACACCCTTACCCATGTAGCGGTCACCGCCATCACGAAGTTCAAGAGCCTCACGCTTGCCTGTACTGGCACCAGAAGGTACGATTGCCTCAGCTTGCGTTCCGTCGCTTAGTGTCACATAGGCTTTTACCGTTGGATTCCCGCGAGAGTCCATTACTTCGATTGCGTTTACATTGTCTATAAATATCATTCATCTTCCTCACTTATTTCATTGATTTCTGTTGGTTCCATGTCTATAAGATTACTTATACCCATAGCTTCTTTAATCTTGGCTTCTATCTCAGCAGCCAATTCCGGATTTTCTTTAAACTCTTCTTTGACTTTTTCTCTACCCTGACCAAGCTTCTTGTCTTCATACGAGAACCAGGCCCCGCTCTTATCGATAATGTCAAGCTTGACACCGTAGTCCACAAGTTCACCGAACTTGGAGATACCCTCGCCAAACATGATATCAAACTCTGCTTGTTTAAACGGAGGAGCTACCTTGTTCTTTACTATCTTGGCTTTGGTACGATTACCGATGGGTTGCTCAGCCTGCTTAAGCGTCGCGATACGGCGGATATCGATACGGACCGATGAATAAAACTTCAAAGCATTCCCACCTGTCGTCGTCTCAGGCGAACCGTAGCCCATCATACCGATCTTCATACGGATCTGGTTGATAAAGATGACGGTTGTGTTCATCTTGTGCAAGACACCCGTCAGTTTACGAAGTGCTTTAGACATAAGACGTGCCTGAACACCGACTTGCTGGTCTGTCATCTCACCTTCAAGCTCGACCTTCGGCGTCAATGCAGCTACTGAATCGATAACAATAAGATCGACAGCACCTGAACGGGCGATCGTCTCAACGATGTCAAGCGCCTGCTCACCATAGTCCGGCTGAGAGACCAAAAGGTTCTCAACATCAACGCCAAGGTTCTTTGCATATCCAATATCAAGTGCATGTTCTGCATCGATAAAGGCACATACGCCCCCTTGCTTTTGACATTCGGCTGTGATCTGAAGTGTCAGCGTCGTCTTACCCGACGACTCAGGTCCGTAGATCTCAATGACACGACCCTTAGGAACACCACCTATTCCCAATGCAAGGTCCAGCCCAATCGAACCCGTACTAATCGCTTCTATCTTCTCGATCTCTTTATCGCCAAGACGCATAAGTGCGCCTTTTCCAAAAGCTTTGTCAATCTGTTTTAGTGCCAGGTCCAGTGATTTTTGTTTATTTGCATCCATTAGATGTTCCTTAGTATATTAATTGGAATGATTATATGACAAATTGATATATTTGTCATTGCATATTGCAAAATGCAATATTTTCTCCAATGAAAGAAAATAATGTGTAATTTTAGCGTTGTTTGGTTAAAATCTAATTGATAAACGCTATTTTACAGAGCAAATTGTACAATTAAATGTATTTATATTTAGCTCTGCTCTTTTTAGGATATATTTTGACAAAAATAACATGGACTTTAAAAAAATGACAATCGCCCACTCTCCTGATGCTGATGATATCTTCATGTATTATGCCATCAAATTTGGATGGGTCACCCAAGAGGGTGTGGAATTTGATAACATCGCTTTAGACATCGAGACGCTTAATGTCGAGACGCTCGCCGGGACCTATGACATCTCTGCGATAAGCTTTGCCCTCTATCCGCTTATAAAAGATGATTATGCACTGCTTCGTACGGCAGTCAGTTTTGGCGAAGGGTACGGACCTAAACTGATCAAACGCAAAGGCGAGAGATTAAAACGAAATTTCAAAGTCGCTTTGAGCGGCAAATACACGACGAATGCCCTGCTTTTTCGTATTGCCTATCCGGATGCCCGCGTCACCTATATGAATTTTCTTGATATCGAAGAGGCTGTACGTTCAGGTACCGTCCATGCAGGTGTATTGATCCATGAGAGTATCTTGACTTACAGTGATGAACTTGAGGTCGAAAAAGAGCTGTGGGATGTCTGGCAGGAACTTTGCGAAGACAAGACTCTGCCGCTTCCTTTGGGCGGTATGGCGATTCGCCGTTCTATCCCGCTGAGTAAAGCTATCGCCTATGAGAACACACTTACCAAGGCGGTCGAAGTCGCAAGAGAGAGAAAAGAGGAGTTGTGCAAACTTCTGGTCGAACAGGACCTGGTACGCATTGAGGGAGAGACCCTTGATAAGTACTTGGAACTCTACGCGAACGATGACTCGATTACACTCTCTGATCTGCAGTTCAAAGCGATAAACAAGCTGTATGAACTGGGATACAGACACGGCTACTACAGTGACTTGATCAAGGCTGAAGACTACACTATCCCCACTGAGTACCTAGAACTCAGAAAAGGCTAAAGGTCGAAAGATATGGATTCTCAACTCGTAGCCTTAGGCGTTGAAACATTTAAGATCGCACTTTACCTCTCGCTACCCGGTCTGCTTGTCGGTATGTTCTTGGGTCTGGCCGTCAGTATTTTTCAGGCCACGACTCAGATCAATGAGATGACCCTGAGTTTTATTCCCAAGATCATCGGTGTGGTCATCATTATCATTGTGACTATGCCCTGGATGCTTAATATGATGATCGAGTTTACCATCAGAGTGATCAACATGATTCCCGAGTTTGTCTCTTGATCCGATCCATAGACTTTTCCAAACATGCTTCCATCAAGATCGGTCCTGTTGCCGACGTTTATATTATTGAAGATTTTTCCTATCCAAAAGGCTCTTATATTCTCGGCCACGGCAATAATATCCTTATAGGACCACAGCATCCTCCTTTGATGATGCTGGGTAAAAATTTCGACTACATAAAAATAGAAAACGGTCTCTTGTGTGTCGGTGGTGCAACTGCCGGCGGACGCGTGCTCTCCTTTTGTAAAAAGCATAATATCGCCCATTTTGAACTACTACCGAAACTTCCCGGTTCTATCGGTGGTATGATAAAGATGAATGCCGGACTTAAAGAGTATGAGATCTTCAACCACCTGCACTCCATAGTCACAGAAAATGGAGAGTTGTTAAAAGAAAATATTCCTCACGGCTATCGATGGACGGACTTTGAAGGTATTGTCTTTGAAGCGCGCTTTGAGGTCACTGAAGGTTTTAATGAAGAAAAGCTGAGCATGTTTAAAAAGATGCGGGACAATCAGCCCGATGATCCAAGTGCCGGAAGCTGTTTCAAAAATCCTGAAGGTGATGCCGCAGGAAGGCTTATTCAAGAGGCCGGGCTTAAAGGCCACCGTATTGGAGACATGGCCTTCAGCGAACAGCACGCCAATTTTCTTGTCAACCTTGAAAACGGTACATTTGAAGATGCGATCACCCTTATCCGCTTGGCCCAGACAAGAGTATTTGAGTCCTCAGGTATACTGCTTGAACCCGAGATCATCATCATTGACAAACCCTTAATAAACGAATGACCTCTTCTTTATTTTCATGTACTGTACCGATTACCAATAATCTTATAAGCAGTAGTTATAACTTTTAGTTTAAATTTTGTTATCATATATTTAACCTACTATGAAGGGGTGTATTATGATAAAACAGATAAGCATACTGCTCTTGGTCTGCGGTTCTTTGATCTATGCCGATTATGAATCTGCCATGCAGAAATACAATGACAAGTCGTATGATGAGGCTATCTATATGCTTGAAGAGGCTGCTCAAAATGGGGACAAGCGCGCCCAGTACCAACTGGGAAACATCTATGAATTTGGTCTTGCCGGTGTGCAAAAAGATCTCCCTGCCTCCGTCTGTTACTATAAGATGGTGGCTTCAAACTATAACTATTGTGAAGTCGAACCCTTGGCTCCAGATGCTTCTGTGTTGGAACATCTTGCTGCTCAGCAGGGCAGCCTGACTGATCATAAGATGGAGCATTTTCTTACAAGCAAACTTGATGCTCCTGATTCTGAAACGCAAGATGCTCTGGGACAGATGATCAGTTCTGACTTTGGTCTTTATGCCTACAAGAAAAACTTCTTCCTTCCTATTTCAATAGCCGATAATAAATACATTGAATGGGATGACAACGGCAAAACGGGTGGTGAATATGAGAAGCATACCGAGGCCGTCTTTCAGATAAGTCTGCAAAAGCCGTTAAGCTTTAATCTGTTCGGTCTAAACGAAGCCTTTGTCTTTGCTTACACCCAAAAAGTATGGTGGCAGCTATACTCCAATTCCGAACCCTTCCGAGAGATGAGTTTTGAACCTGAGTTTTTTATGACACTCCCTACAAACCGGGCTATCGATGAAGCGACAGGGCTAAAAGCACTGAAGATCGGTTTTTCGCATGAATCAAACGGTCAGGACGGAAAACGTTCAAGGACCTGGAACCGTGTATATGCATCGACGCTTTGGCAGCATGGACAGCTTTTTACAAACCTGCGCGCTTGGTACAGGATACCTGAACCTGAAAACACTGATGAAAATCCGGACATTCACAAGTATATGGGATACGGAGACCTCTCTTTCCACTACCTCTACGGGAAAAACCAATTCGGTCTTCTTCTACGGAATAACCTCGACTTTGATGACGGACAGAACCGGGGTTCCGTAAAAGCAGACTGGTCTTATCCGTTTTTCAATGCCTACAACACCTATTGGTATCTGGAATATTTCAATGGTTATGGTGAGAGTTTGATTGATTACAACAGAAAGGTGGAAAAAATAGGCGTCGGCCTTGCTTTTTCAAGGAATATATTTTAAGCAAAAATCGGAATGTTTTCCGATTTCTCTATTTAGAAGCGAACCATCATTCCGGCATAGAAACCTGAAACATGGATATCTCCTGTTGTATCAAGACTGCTGAAGTCATTGTGGTCGATGTTGATATTAACGAAACGATATCCCGCTTCGATTCCCAGGTCAACCGCCGTTAAGTCAAACGTATAATCCGCTTTAAGACGATAGTCATAGACATCTGAACTCTTGTAGGATACATATTTTATATCACCCTCAAAACCGATATCGGTAGCCGGTATCTCAACGCGGACTCTTGCATAAGCCATCGGAAGGACTAGATTTTCTCCCTCACTGATTGCACCATTGCTGTCACTCGCATCAAAACTTGTATCAATATATTTTATATCAAGACCCAGGTCTACTGTTGTCCATCCCGTGTTATCCAAGATGTTATAGTAAAGAACTGCATCATATTGATCCATCGTCAATGTACTTTGTGCACCCGCTGAAAATGCTGTATTCTTATAGTTAAACGGAACTGTAGATGTACCGCTGAACTCCATCGGCGTATACTCAA
>JBFEYG010000071.1:0-10593 GCA_041562275.1 Sulfurimonadaceae bacterium
AGCGTGATGGTATGGTCAAGTATATGCAGATCATTCGTTATGCGACTATTGCTATTACGATTGTTCAAGCGATCGGTGTTTCTGTCGGACTTCAAAACTTGACAGGACCTGATGGTTCTTCAGCTATTATGGTTGCTAACATGAACGAGTTTCTGCTTATTGCAGCGATCTCTATGTTGGCAGGAACGATGTTATTGATGTGGATCGGTGAGCAGATCACGCAAAGCGGTATCGGTAACGGTATCTCTTTGATCATTTTTGCAGGTATCGTCTCTTCGATACCTTCTGCTATCGGTTCGACCGTGACCCTTCTTAATACAGGTGGTATGAACTTTTTGATGCTTATCGGTATTGTCGCAGTTATCCTTGTGACGGTCGGTGTCATTATCTATGTTGAGCTTGGTGAACGCCGTGTGCCTATCACCTATGCCAAAAAAGTGATGATGCAAAACCAGAACAAGCGTGTAATGAACTACATTCCTATCAAAGTGAACCTTGCAGGTGTTATTCCGGTCATCTTTGCTTCGGCAATCTTGATGTTCCCGGGGACTATCCTTTCGGGACAGATCACACCTGACAGCTCAGATGCTTTAAAGTTTGTTGCAGATCTTATGAACCCAAATTCATATTTCTTCAATGTCTTTACTTTTGTGTTTGTTGTCTTCTTTGCATACTTCTATGCATCGATCACATTCAACGCTAAAGACATCTCTGAGAACCTTAAGCGTCAGGGTGGTTTTATCCCGGGTGTACGTCCTGGATCACATACAGCTGAGTTCTTGAATGAGACAGCGAGCCGTTTAACATTTACCGGAGCGATCTACCTTGGTCTGGTGGCAACACTTCCATGGGTTATCGTTAAGGGTATGGGTGTTCCTTTCTTCTTCGGAGGAACGGCGGTTCTTATCGTTGTTCAAGTTGCACTTGATACGATGCGTAAGATAGAAGCTCAGGTCTATATGAGCAAATATGAAACCTTGTCGGCGGTTGGTCTTTAACCATGTCGATTGCGCTTCGTAAGCCAGCTGAGATCGAAAAACTGCGCGCAGCAAATAAAATTGTTGCTCAGACTTTGAACCTTATGCGTGAGAATGCCACAGTCGGGGCAAGCTTGAAAGAGCTTGATGCGATGGGTGAGGATTTCATCCGCTCACAAGGGGCAAAGCCTTCATTCAAAGGCCTTTACGGCTTTCCTTCTTCTGTATGTTGTTCACTTAACGAAGTCATTATTCACGGAATCCCTACGGATTACAGACTTCAAGAAGGCGATATTATCGGTTTTGATATTGGAACTGAACTTGACGGTTGGTTCGGAGATGCTGCGATAAGTGTCGGCGTGGGTAAGATCACAAAAGAAGATGAAGATTTGATTGCTTGTGCAAAAGATAGCCTTTATCATGCGATAAGTGTTATTAGGGACGGGATGCGGTTTAAAGAGCTCTCTTTAGAGCTAGAGAACTTTATCAAAGGCCGCGGATTTGTTCCTTTGCGTAATTTTTGTGGTCATGGAATCGGTAAAAAACCTCATGAAGCTCCTGAGATCCCGAATTATTTGGATGCACCGAATCCAAAAGCGGGTCCAAAGATCAAGAATGGAATGGTTTTTTGTTTAGAACCGATGATATGCCAGAAAAATGGCCAACCAAAAATACTAGAGAACGGCTGGGATGTGGTAAGTGAAGACGGGTTAAGAGGTTCGCATTATGAACACACCGTTGCAGTTATCAATGGAAAAGCTGAGATTCTCTCAACGATATAAAGGAAACTAGAGATGGCTAAAACTGACGTTATTGAAGTTGACGGTAAGATTATTGAAGCACTTCCAAATGCAACATTTCGTGTTGAACTTGAAAATGGCCATGTGATCTTATGTCATATCGCAGGTAAGATGCGTATGCACTATATTAAGATTCTTCCTGGTGATAAGGTTAAACTTGAACTTACACCATACAGTCTTGATAAGGGCCGTATCACTTACCGTTACAAATAGGCTTTCTGCGAATAGCAGAAGCTTATCCCTCTTTATACACAATACAATCTTTATCCGATAAAAAACTGTTTTTATTCAATAAGGGTTCAAATGTCACATAAGCAATATACCAATGAAGAGTTCAACTATCTTTTTGCCGAGTTAAAAACTATGGTTAAGGCAGAAGGACTCTACACTAAATGTCCACGCCGTGCTGTAGTAGAGTTTATTATTGTCGTCTCTATATTGCTTATTTCGCTGTATTCAATCAATAACTTTCATCCTTTTATCACTGCCGTACTCTTCGCGCTGACGATCATGCGCTCGACTTTTGTGGCGCACGACCTAATTCACGGGCAGTATTTTGCAGCACGGCAGACCAATAAGAACATCTCTTATATCTTTGCAAACGGCATAATGGGTATCTCACGCTCGTGGTGGGAGAACAAACACAATTTTTTGCATCATACTTTTACGAACATCGTAGGCAAGGATATGGATATAGATGCGGCAGGCGGTGCTTTTACAGGACGATATCATTATCCTGCGTGGTTTCACAGTAACCAGCATATACTCTTCTGGCCCTTGCTGACACTCTTGTACTTTGTGTTTTGGTTACAGTCACTCTCGTATGTGATTAAAAAGAGGTATTGGGGAGAGTTGGCTCTTTTGGCTGTTAATGCGTTGATCCCGGCGTATATCGTATATTCACTTGGATGGATCGGTTTGGCTACGGTTATTGGGATGTATATGCTATGGGCAGCGTGGTTTGGGGCTGTGATCATCACTAACCATCTTGGATTGGAGATGTTTCCTGAAGATCAGTACAGAGAGTTTACATGGCTTGAATTGCAAAACAGAACCAGCCGAAATGTGCGCGGTGGCAAATTTGTACATTGGTTTTATGGAGGGCTGAACACACAGGTAGAACATCATCTTTATCCCAAAGCAGCGCGTTTTTATCTTCTAAAAGCAGCTCGGATCACAGAAGAGTTTTGCCGTAAGCACGACATTACCTATATCACGAGAACACCTTGGGAGAGTTACAGAGATATCTACACTTTTTTAAAAGCTAATCGCCCCTAAGTCTCTTTGCAATATCCAAAGCAGAGTTAACGGCACCTTCAAGGTACCCTCCATTATCGTACGCCGTCTCGGTTCCAATAAAGAATAGTTTTTCATTGCAATGTGAAAGGGTAAGGCCATAAGAGGGATGTTCTGAAAGTCCTTGGTGGTCATGCTTGGTGGAGCTAAACTTCTCTTCTTTCCAGTCTTTACAGTAGATCTTTGTTATCAGTTCGCTTTTATCTGCAAAAAGACGTTTCATCTGTTCTTTCACCTGTGTCTCGATATCGCGAGTGGAATGCTTAGGATGTAAAAAACCGAAAAGAGCTGGTTTGTCTTTGGTCGAGGCATCATGTATCTCACTCAAAGGTCCTACGTGGCTGAAGACAAAACCACTTAAGCCCTGCTCCTTCCAAAAGGCCTCCTGAAACTCTATGACGCATTTGGCCGTATGGCCCATCCATGTTGGCGTCTGCAGCATCTTTTGGTAGACCTCTTCATCCAAAGGCGGTTCAAAGCGGATATTTTCACAGGCGAGACGTGGGGCCAATGTCGAGACTACATAATCGGCTTCGAAAGAAGTATGGTCAGTTTCAACATGCACTCTCTTATCAGAGCAGGAGATTTTCGTGACTTCCCGGTTTAAATGGATCATATCAGAGGGCAGGGTGGATGCCAGTGCTTCGATAAGTGTTTGCAATCCTCCGGCTACTCTGGCCGAAGGGGAAGCATGAGGAGACTGAAAGCGCTGAACATACCCCGGCGTATCGTAGAGGGCATACCCTTCGGTGTATTGAGTAAAGAGCTCTAGCTTGTAGTGACGGATGAGTCTGAGAATATTGCTTTGATGCGGCCAGACCCACGAAGGTCCAAGGTCATGTCCGTCCTTGGTCAATATCCTTCCTCCAAGCCGGTCTCGGGCTTCCAAAAGTGTGACATTGAACTTGTCTTGAAGAAGTACAGCTGTATAGAGTCCGCTAAGGCCTGCACCGATGATAATGAGCTCTTGTTTAGGTGTCATTTTATTTGCTTGTATCCCTTTCAGGTTGATGGACAGTTTCAATAAGCTCGTTCAAAGAGCTGACTTCGTAGGTGTAAAAAAGCTGCTGAAGAAGCTGGTTGAGCCGGTTGATATTAAAGTTCTTGTAGGCTTCGTCCTGAAGTTCATCTATCTCCTGCAAAAGAAAAAAAAGTTCTTGTACATCGACCTCTTTATTGTCAAGCTGTTTGAGCGCATCGAGAATAATAGTCTGGAGCTGAAGATGCTGTGTCTTGCTATCAAGTCCGGGTAGGGGTTTTGAAAATATAATGTAGATCTTGTAGGAACTGATAGCGAGGGCAAAGATAAATGCTACCAGCATCCATATCTGAATTTCATCTTTTGTCATACCGTATTATAGCGACACTGAGCATATAGGCAAGAGCCTGAAAGGGTCCAGGCCCTCTGTATGCATTATTTGATCTTGCTTGAGTCAGTCTTGGTATTGCCCTTGCGGTCAACCCAAGTCATCTCGATTGTATCGCCTTTGGCGGCACCTTTAAACTTGAACTTAAAGATCGGGTTCTTAGAAAGGAATTGACTTGTAGAGACTTCATATACAAGTTTACCATTCACAGAGGCAGTAATACGGGTGATGAAGTTCGCATCATCTCTGTTCCCTGTTTTCTTCTGCGCTTGATCGTAAGTCGTCATATCGTGTTTTGCCAAGGCTTTAACGTGAACGGTATCGCCTTTAAGTTTTGCTTTGATTTTCATAATTGATTCCTTTTCTATCTTATGTGTTGTCGGTTTATACCTTATTTAAAGAGACTAGTCGCCGTCACAACCGCCCATGGCAACTGTCAGTATCTTAACACCCGAATAAAGTTTTCCATCTTTACCTTCCACGATCGCAGTAACGGTAATTGGCGTTCCGTCAGACTTAAGTTTGATCTTAAGATCATAATCGATAATACTGTTTTCATGAACCGTAAATGAACTTACGGCAGCCTCAGGGTTGGCATCTTGGAAGATCGCTACAGATTTGGCATCAATGTCCGATTTGACATTGACTGCGACAGCCTTTCCACTGGCTGCAATATCATCCATAGTGACCGTGACACCGCTTTGTGTGGTTGCTTTGGTCCCGTACATTGCCATGATGGCGTCATCAACCGTGTGGGCGATCCATACGGTCGGCTTGGTTGCTCTAAAGTCTTCAGCATTTGCCGCAGGTACGACAGCAGCTACTGCTGCCAATACGCTTAGGCTTAGAAATTTTCTTCTTTGCATTGTGGATCCTTTTTTATTTTTTTACGTTGGCGATATGTGCAGCAAGTGTGCTGATATCATCATCTGTCAATTTAGATACCTGGCCTTTCATCAGGCCCTTCATAGCTGCTCCGTAAGAACCGTCTTTATAGCCTTTTAGGGCAATGACAATCTCTTCTTCACTCATCTCATTGATGACCTTGCTCTTTCCAAGGGCTTTTTTCTCGCCCATAGTCCCGTGACAGCTTGCACATTTGTTATACAGATCTGCTCCGCTCGAAGCCATCATCATCGTACTTGCTACCATCAGTGTTAATATTGCTGTTTTCATCTTATAATCCTTGTTTAAATACAAATTCATAGTGGGCCGCAAATGCGGCAACGGTATACCTGAACATTAACCGCAAGACGGTACGTTTCCTGAGTCGCTTGCATATTCGATTGCAAAGTCTTTTACGTGTTGAAGCTTTTTCCATGCATTGGGTTTAGCTAAGGTTTTTTGTGCGTTTGGATAACGCTCAGAGAACTCTTTGATAAAGCCTTTGCCCTCGTTGGCAAAAAGCTCTGTCCACTCACCTTGTGTATGCAAAGCTGCAAACTTAGTCCCATTCATATGAAACTTTGATTTGAAGCTTTTGAGATAATGCTTCTGGCCTTTTTTAACATCTGCCATCAAGGTTGTGACTCCGACACTTCCAATCAGTGCACCTATTAATAATGTTTGAATTAACCGTTTCATTTGCTTATCCTTTGTTAAATGATTTCTAATAGTAGAAATTAATTGTGAGTCTATCGTGGAAATTAATATTGCGTGATTTACAATGGTATTAAAGGATAACCATCTAGGTGGTTACTCTCTTGCATTACGTGCAATTCACCTTGAGGAGTATGAGATGAAAAAGTATAAATGTCCGACATGTGATTATATCTATGACCCTGCTTTGGGCGATCCCGAAGCAGATATCCCTCCGGGAACAGCCTTTGAAGATCTTCCGGAGGATTGGGTTTGTCCTGACTGTGGTGAGGCAAAAGAAGAGTTTGAGCCATTGAATTAAGAGGGAGGCATTGTATTGGCTTGTTTTATGAGTATGGTTGCGCTTCTTTAAAGAAACTTTGATATAATTTCGGCCTGCAAGCGGTAGCTTGTTATGGACAGCTGGCCGAGCGGTCGAAGGCGCACGCCTGGAACGCGTGTGTGGGGCAACTCACCTAGGGTTCGAATCCCTAGCTGTCCACCACTTTTTACAAATCCCCCAAGTTGCAATATTTTGACCTTGAGAATCAGCTCTTAGTAAATGAGATAGGTGCTTAACAATTTTTAGTTTGTCTTTTTAATATATATTTTCAATAAGATCTGAACCGCATTCCAATTCATCAAACCAATTTAAAAACTTTTGGACATTCTCATCTCTAAACAAGGCGCCATGCTGCGGAGCGATCATGTCAACAGAAAGTGCAGAGATGTTTTTGACCCATGCTTTACAGACCTTGTTGCTTGCCATATAGCGTTTATGAAAACTTTCAAGATAAGGAAGATGATTCTCGAAACTATCGATTTCCTTATAGACGGCCATTGGAGGGACAACGGCTGCCCCTATATCACCTGAGAACAGGATCTTCGACTGAGAATCGTAGAGGCTGAAGTTTCCCGGACTATGTAAAAAATGTGCAGGCAACAGTTTAATATAACCATCTCCAAAAGGTATTTTCGTCCCTTGGTCGGGAATAGAAAAGACTCTGTCAATGTCCAAGACGCCATAGTGCGTCATAAACCGTGTCCAAATACTTGGCAGGACAAGGGTAGTCGATGTCGATACAGACCATTCAGAGATGGAACCCGCGACATCAGGATCCTGATGCGAAAAAAAGACAAGCTTGATGTTCTCAATAGGGATATATTCTGAGACCGCATCGCAAAGCTCATGAAAGATCGATGAACTTCCCGGATCGATCAGTATACCTGCTCCATTTTGTATGAGTAAGTACTGATTGACGGAGAGAAAGCTGTCTTCATGCATTTCATCATCTATACTGAACATAATGCACTTGTGGGTACCGTTATCAAATAATATTTTACTTTTAGCCAAATTGTAATCCTTTGAATTCTCGAATTAGGTTCATCTGCCGTTTTGCGACATAATCGATCAGTCGTTTTTTGTGAGCAGATGTTAATGTTAAGCTCACGACAACAAAATAGGAGGTGGACATCTCTTCAATCCTTATTACCTCTGCGGGAGTGTTGATGATCAGGGGTTTTCTGTCATATTCCAAGACCATGTCTACCGAAACAGGAGTGCTTTCTTTTAACCCTGCCGGAAGCGCTTTCATCTCCAGTTTCATTGCCTCAACTGAGACATCATAGATGCGTACATCCCCATAGAACTTTCTTTCTTCCAGGAAGAGTGAAACCGTATGATGTTCTTCCGGACAAACTCTAACGGACTTTCTCTGTGTCGGATTGCGAGGTAAAAAACGCACTTCCTTGAAGGTAATAGTCTGTTTTTCAAAATCTATCTTTTCAATCGGTTCACACAGTATTGCAGTGGGAAATATCTCTGAAGAGATCAAAATACTTTTTTGGATTTGGGCGGCTTTTTGCTGCATGAAGGAGGTCTTGATAGTGATATGTTCATCCTGAATATCGAGTATCAATCCAAGGTTGGTGATCGTCAAGCCTTTATAAAAATTGTGGATCTTTATCTCTGCACTGTTCTTTTGAATGACTTCCAGCAAGTTGACGATTGTGCGGCGGTTTTTTATCTTGTCATCGTTTTCCACTGCCTTACTGTCAAACAGAGACAAAAGGTTCAGGTCTGTTATATCATTAAGCGACATGATATAGATGTTTTCTCGCTTTGGTACGGGATGCATCTTTAAAATAAAATGCTTGTTATTACCGCTGTGGTCCTTGATCTTTACGTGAAAGAGTTTGTCTAGTCCTTTGCGTGACTCATCATACCAGTAGGTCTCATTATGATTATATAAAAAGCCTTTGTGCTCCAGTAGTAATGCACCGAAGTCCGGATATCTTGCATCAAACTCATTGATGTTCTCTATATTGAAAAAATCCAGAAACATCTGATTGACAAAGAGAGGTTTGCCTCTTGACATCAAAGCCAGCAAGTCGCTTTGGTAGTTGAGCATGTCTTCCATGTAGCTGTTGAAAAGGGAACTGTTCTCATCGACACTGATCGAATCAATACACTTGATAAGCGTCTCGGTCAATTCATCGACCTTAACAGGCTTTTTAATATAATGAAACACACCAAGGTCAATGGCTTGAAGAAGATACTCTTTATCATCAAAAGCAGAGGTGATGATAAACTTTACGGAGGGATCAAGCTGTTTTATCTGTTTGATCATTTCCATGCCGTCAACGCCAGGCATACGGATATCGGTGACCACTATCTGCGGACGGTATTGCTTAAAAAGTTCATATCCCTCTTGTCCGTCTGATGCAGAGATGACATTGACAAATAGCTTCTTCAGAAGTATAAGCGCTTTCTCCCGCAGACCATCATTGTCTTCCACGTATAAGAGTGTAAGTCCTGCTGAGAGTTCTTGCAGTTCATGTATAGTGTCGGCAGTTAACATCTACTTGTCCCGAAGAACACTTTGCAATCCGCATCCAGGTTTTTAGCCTGCATCATGATACCGCAGCGAAAGCTTAAGAATAGTCATAGTTTTTTCTTTTCAGCGAGCATTTCCATCACCTTTAACATATCATTCAGACCAACGGGTTTGCCAAGGCAGATGTCGCATTGTTGTTTGAGCTCCTCATCCAAGTCAGGTGTTCCTGTCATCACGGCAATGAAAAGTTCCGGAGCAATATTTCTAAGCGCTTCAATCAACTTCTCTCCGGTCATATTTGGCATTTGAAGATCCGTGATGATGATATCATAGGAGGTGTTCCCGTTAAACATCTTTAATGCGATTTCACCATCTTCGGCACAATCAACTTTATTAAAGAACTTAGCCATAAAGTCAGCTGTCTTTTCGCGCAGCTGCTTTTCGTCATCAACGACCAGGATATTGAGTGAATTCACTTTTTCTTTGAGTGCTTTGATCTTTTCTCTTAACAGTTCCATGTCATTCATGTGCTGTTTCCTCTTGCAAGTTTTTGGGTATAGTTATTGTAAAACAGGTCGTCTGACCTTTGCTTGTCACGCTTATTTCTCCATGCAGATGTTTCTCGATAATCGTCTTAGACATGTAAAGGCCAAGTCCTGTACCGGTTTTTTCATTTTTTGTAGAGAAGTAGGGGTCAAATATCTTTTCAATCGTCTTTTCAGGGATCCCCCCGCCATTGTCACAGATGGTTGTGGTGATGGTATTCTCATCGCTGTCTATATCTATATCGATATGACGCTCTTCTTTGGTATGTTCAACCAATGCCTCTTTGGAATTTTTTAAGAGGTTTAAAAAGACTTGCAGTAGTTCACGTGAGTAGGTCCTTATCTGTCCTGTTTCATTTTCCTTGATAGTGAGTGTGATCTTGTCATTTTCAAGACTTTTTCCGATGATTGCGATTGCCTCGTTCAATACATCTTGGATCCTGACCTTTTCTTTCTCTTTGTTCGGACGGAAAAAGTTCCTAAAATCATCGATCGTCTTGGAAAGATACTGTGCCTGTTCTACAATACTGTTGGCTTCATCTCGCAGCGTCTTCTCAGAGATATTGCCCAATTCGACATCGACAAGCATATTGTTTGCACTCATAGCGATAATGGTGATGGGCTGCCTCCACTGATGTGCTATCATAGAGATCATCTCACCCATGGCGGCATGGCGTGACTGGGCTATCATGAGTTCTTCTTGGTCATTTAAGGCCTGCTCTAATCGTTTCAAGTCAGTGATGTCGGTGTTGGTTCCGACCATACGGGTCGCTTTTCCATTAGTAGCATAAAGCGCTTTTCCCCGAGCCAAACTCCATATCCAATGACCGTCTTTGTGCTTTAGGCGATGGATGTGTTGATACTTGGGTGTCTTGCCATCGAGATGGGCCTGAACAGCATGCAGTGCACTGTCCAAGTCCTCAGGATGGACGTTGTCTTGCCAGGTGGAAAATGTATTAGGAAGGTTATCCTCGTTGTAACCAAGCATCTTTTTCCATATGGACGAAAAGTATAAGCTTCCATCAATGATATTCCAGTCCCACAGACCGTCTTGATTGCCTTCAAATGCGAGTTCCAAGCGTTCACTTAACTGTTTGTACGATTGCTCACTTGCATTCAAGGCACTGATCATACTGTTAAACTCGTGTGAAAGCAGGGATATCTCTCTTGTATCACTTTCATTCGCTTGTACA
>JBFEYG010000072.1:0-10473 GCA_041562275.1 Sulfurimonadaceae bacterium
GCTCCTCGGCATCAAGGACACCAAGAATCAAGAGACTACAAAGAAGAGAGTGCTTCATCTAAACGCTTGAACCCTTCTATCATCTCCGCATCGGTAATCGTAAGCGGTGGTAAAAATCGCAATGTATTTCGTCCTGCTTTAAGTACCAATACGCCCTTTTCATAGGCACTCTTGATGATGCTGGCCAAGGTGTCTGCATCTTTAGCGCGTAATCCGCGCATCAGACCAAAACCGACACTTTGGGTAAACAGGTTCGGATACTTATTAAACAGTTCTTCCAAGTGTGTACCAAACTTGATTAATATACGATCAAGTTCGCCGCTGTTCTTTTCAGCTTCCAAGATATCCAATACTGCATTTGCAGCTGCTGTAGAAAGGTAGTTTCCGCCAAATGTCGAACCGTGATCGCCTGGCTTAAAGATATCTTTTTTTGTCGTCATCACAACGCCGATAGGAACACCTCCGCCTAGTCCCTTGGCCAAAGTGATCACATCCGGCTCTATCTCATATACATTAGAGGCGAGAAACTCTCCCGTACGGTAAACACCGGTCTGTACTTCGTCCACCATCAATAAAATATCTTTTGCCTTCAAGAGCTTGGCCAATGCCTGCACTTTCTGTTTATCCAATGGCTGAACACCACCCTCGCCCTGTACTAGCTCTATCATGACGGCGACCGTATGCTCATCCAGCATCGGTTCGATCGCGTCTATGTCTTTTGCATAGGCAAAACCATCAGGAAAAGGACCAAAGTAGTTATGCATCGCTTCTTGGCCTGTTGCCTTCAATGCCGTGATAGTACGTCCATGAAAGGACTGATCAAGGGTAATGATCTTATAACGTTTGACCTGTCCTTCGACTTCTCCGTATTTACGGGCTATCTTTATCGCACCTTCATTCGCTTCGGCTCCTGAATTTGCAAAAAAACATTTCATATCATAACCGCTCTGCTTGACAATACGCTCAGCGCATTTGACCTGCGGCTCTATGACATAAAGATTTGAGATATGCGTTATATTGCTCACCTGATCACAAATTGCCTTGGCTACCTTTTCATTTCCGTGCCCGACACTGACAACGGCGATCCCTGAAGTAAAATCAATATAATCTTTTCCCGTATCGTCTTTAAGTACGGCATTCTTACCGCTTACAAAATTTGTATAGTTTCGGGTATAAGTCGGTAGGATATATTTTTCTTCTAAATCTTTTAACATGGGTTTTTCCTTTTATATAGTAATTATTTGAACTCGATTTTATACAGCTGCGAAAACTGTTTAGGTGCATCTATAACGATCTCAGTCTTGTAGGATGAGATGTGCTCCGCGTCACTCAAAGGCCAGATCTTGTCGATCTTATACTGGGTTTGACTATCGTTTAGATAGACTTTTTTGCTTTGTATACCTTCAAGCTCGTCTGCGTTTAAGAATATCGTCAACTTTGCCTTTGATATGTCTGCCACATCAGCCAGACTCATACCCGGTGAGACAACCTGCCCTTTTTTGACATGAAGCTTATACAGCACCATACCTTCGGCTTTCAGGTATTTATCTTCTATCGTACGTTTCAGCTGTACCAGACGCAGCTTGGCATCACTCAACTGGGACTCGACAGTCTCGATCTTTTCCAGAGTAGACAGTTCCTGGTTTTGCGTGTTGGAAAGGTCAAAGAATTCCTTGTCTTTTTCTACATTGGACTTGATAGGAAGGTCTTTGATCCTTGCATAGTTTATATTTTTCTTTTCGATCATCCGCGAAAGATTTTGCGCCATCTTCTGATTAAGTCCAAGACTTTTTTCCAGGTTCTTTTTTTTCTGCTTTAAAAGTCTAAGCTCATTCTGGTCCAGTTCATCGTCAATGACGACAAAGGCTTCGCCATTAAGAATTCTGCCCTCTCTTTGTTCATCTGCTTTAAGCACCAGTCCTTGCACATTGGACTGCAGCGTATAAAAACGATAAGGTTCGGCCTTTGAATAATATTCCGAAGCTGAAAGAGTTAGAGATAAACTTAAACATATTAATATATTTTTCATAGTCATGATTATAGCAAAACTAAGGGCTAAATAACGTAACTTCCTACTTGGCATTTTTAGTATTTATAAAATCGTTTTATATGCTATAATCAAGGATAATATTCAACAGAGGATTAGATATGTCACTGATGGACCATGTCGATGCTTCCACGCAACTTGCAAGAAACAATGAAGTTCAACTGCTTGTGTTCAAAGCTTCCGCTCAAGAGGATGCCCCCTATTATGCGATCAACGTATTCAAGACGCGTGAAGTCGTAGAAGCGAAAAACCATTTTCTCACCCAGATCCCTGCTGCGCACCCGCTGCTGGAGGGTACGATTGTACTTCGCGGTGTACAGATACCGATCTTAAACCTTCCGCTTTGGCTGGATCATTCTCTTACAGCACAAGACATCAAAGTATCCCGTCTTCTTATTTGTGATTTTAATGGTATCATCATCGGTCTTCGTATCATGGATGCGCACAGAGTCATGAAGAAAAACTGGTCTGATATGCACGCACCGGACAGCTACAACATGCAAAACCAGTCAAAGATAGTCAACGACACCCGTCTGGAAGATGGAAGTATCTGTATGGTCCTGGACTTTGAGCAGCTGCTTGCCGATGTCATTCCTTCAGCCATGGTCAATATTGACGAGTCACCCGAAAACATAAAAAACCTCGTCATACCGCAGAAACTTCGTGACGGAGAGATATTGATAGCCGAAGATTCTAGAGTAGCCCAGACACACCTGCATAAGATCCTGGATAAGGCCAATATAGGCCACCGCATATTCAATAACGGGAAACTGCTTATAGAGTATATCAATTCTCTTCCGGACAAAAGTACGATACCGGCCATTATTACCGATATTGAGATGCCGGAGATGTCAGGTTTTACGGTCATCAAACTCTTAAGGGAAAGTAGTGAGACAAGAAAAATCCCGATCATAGTCAACTCTTCCATGACGGGTGAGAACAACAGACGCGAAGCAGAGGCTCTTGGTGCAGATGACTTCATCAACAAGACCAAGAGCCATGATGTCCTTCCTATGGTCATCTCCGTCATGCAAAAAAAGGGGATGAACTAAGACCCGAGAAAAAAGGTTTTAGAAAGACTTTGATATCAGACAGATTTAATAGGGAAAAAGCGTATACTCTGATCTAAAATAAAGCTCTTTGAACTCGGTAGTCTCAATAAGTTCTTTCATACGCTCGTCCCATATCTTCTTCAACTCTTTTCCTTTTTTACTGTTTGAAAACGCGGGATAAAGCTTCAACTGTAAAATGATCTTTTTCGTATAACTGTCATTATCGAGTCTGTATCTTTGCATCGGTTCGAGCAGATCTCTTTTATTATCGATAAAAACGTCAATACGTTCACTTTTAAGCAGTTTCAATCCGTTGACAAGCGAATTGACTTCTTCGCTTACTACATTTGAAGAAAGGTATTTGTTATAGTCATACCCGCGTATCCAAGCGACTTTCAAACCTTCCAGACTCTTCTGTCCCTTCCACTTTTCAAACAGTTCAGAATGAAATACGGCAAGGATAACAGCCTGGTCAAAATAGTACTTTGGATAGAGGGCAAAAGCCTTTTCATCCTTGTATGAACCCAGCCAGAGATCAGCCTGATCCATTCTTACGGCCTCTACCGACTTGGAATACGAAGCATTCTTTTTTACTATCGTATAACCAAGCGGTTCATATACTCTTTCAACGATATCCCAATAGAGACCTGAACCGTCATGATTAGTAGCCCCATTCCACGATTCCGATATAACAGTGATCTCTTTTGCAAAAAGACTACTTAGACTTGCAAGAACAATAAATAAAATAAAATATTTCATCGGTGACCTTCTCATTTATTCCTGCATTATAACAAAAGTAAGAAGAAGAGCTACGTAAAAAGAGAAAAAAGGAAAGGGTTCAGCAGATTTGCATCTGCTATTTGAGGTTATTGCTCCAAGGCACATCTGATGAAGACTTAGAACCGATACCCTGCTTTGAGCAACAGACGCATGTTCTCAAGGTCTTCTTTATTCCCGCCGACATTAGAAAAGTTCTTTTCTGCCGTCCACTGATAACGGATATCTGCGCCGACGAGAAAGTCATCCATGTAGTACTTCAGACCTGCACCAGCCTGAACAGAAAAAAGCCATTGATCTTTTCCGCCATCAGGTTCACCGTGCACGGCACCGATACCCGGACCAAAACCCAAGACAAGATCATCCGCCATATCAATAAAGTAATAAGGATTCATCTCAATGCTTGTCACTTCGAAACCGCCTTTGTCAGAATGGTTTACGGACAGTTGCTGTCGAAGAGGATTATTGCCAGGAAGCGTAAAGACCGGACAGTCAAATGAAAGTTCGATGCCATAGACACTTCTGTCATCCATAGCACTTCGATCAAAGTCCATGTAACCAACGACAGCCGCGACTTCCATGTTTGCTTTAAAATTATCATCCGTAAAGATCGGGAACATTTTGAACTCATCTGATTGAGCATAAGATACGGTTGAGATAACAGCTGTGCTTAAAAGCACGATCAGTTGCTTGGGAATAGTTTTCAATAGAACTCCTACTAATATAATGAGGAAATTTTAGTAGAAACATGTAAAAAAATTGTTAAGCATACCGGATAGAGCAACTCAACTTGCCTGACAGACCTTCTCTATCTGATCTGCCAAAGTCTGATTCCATCTGAAATCGACCTTGTACCTTCCGTCTGGAAACAGATTGAAGACCATTGTGTTCCAACGGCTTTTTTCATCAAGATCTGTTTTAAGATGCAATTCGATAAGATCACTCATCAAGACTTTCTTATACTCTTTTAAAAACTTAAACGCAAAAGGTTCGCTCGAGCCTGCCTGCATGTACCCTCCCGAGATCTTCAAGGCCAAAGAGTGCAGTTCTACCTCCAAAACAGCCTCTGACCATGGACTCTCAAGGGCTGTCATGATCATCTTGCTTATGTTTGTATACAACTCATCAACAGTGCGGTTCATCGTTTATCCTTAATGTAGATACAGTTAGGTAAACAAATTCTATTCCATTTAGAACATAAAAAAGTATTATGGGTGAAAATCGCGGGAAAAAGGCAAGTCCTTTTTCCCGCAAAGAAGAAGAAGTTATACCTGGTCGATCTTTCGGTTACGTAATGCAAAAAGGATCAGCAGAAAGATAATCGCGTAGGTCCAAGGAACAAAGTCAGGAACAGGAACCGGATCACCTTTGGCATAGGAATGCATACCGGCCAGATAGTAGTTGACGCCGAAATATGTCATCACGATCGAGGAAAAGACCAGGAGCGAGACTGCCGCAAAGACAAATGGCGTATAGACAGCTTTGATAAAACGCAGGTGGATCACTACAGCGTACAGCAAGATACTTACCAATGCCCAGGTCTCTTTCGGGTCCCAACCCCAGTAGCGTCCCCATGACTCATTTGCCCAGACTCCGCCAAGGAAGTTTCCAACCGTAAGCAGTACAAGACCTACGATAAGGCTCATCTCATTGATCGTGTTCAACTCAAGGATCGAAAGGTTGATACGTCTGCTGCTCTTCTCGCTGCGCACAGCAAAGAGGATTAAAGAGATAAACCCAAGCAGAGCGCCCAGGGCCAGGAAACCGTAGCTTGCCGTGATCATAGAGACATGGATCGAAAGCCAATAGGACTGAAGGACCGGAACAAGATTGGTGACCTGAGGGTCAAGCCAGTTCAGGTGTGCGACAAAGAGGATCAGACCCGAGAGTACACCCGTAGCCGCCAGAGTAATAGCCGAGTTTCGAGAAAAGATAAAACCGGCCAACACTGTTGCCCATGCGATGTAGATCATCGACTCATATCCGTTGGACCAAGGTGCGTGCCCTGAGATATACCAGCGCAGGATAAGCCCAATAGTATGAAAAACAAAAAGCAGTATTAAGAATACCATGGCAGATTTTGAGAATATTTCGAGTTTAAACTTCGGCTGAATGATCTTGACAAAACTCAATATCAACAAGATAAGCCCCATGACCAGATAAAAAGGCATCAGCTTTTCAAAGATATTGTATTGGTTATAAAAAAGCTCCGCATTGATCTTTGAATCGCTTGGATAGACTTCTTCACCGTAACTCTTCTGATATTCCACTAACTTTTCAATCGCCTTGTCCGCTTTACTCCAGTCGCCTGTCTTTAATGACTCTTCTACGCCGATAAAATACGCTACAGCCACTTCACGCACTCTAGCTCCGTCTTCAGGAGCAAAGGTCTGCAGGGCCTCGATAGTAGCGAACCATTTATTATTCTCATCGGCAGGTTTTGGAAAGATATTGAAGACAGAACCGGTAAAGACCATATAGATGATGTTAAAACGCTCATCGACCTTCAAGACCTCTTTGTCAAACTTGTTTCTCTCCGCAGGTGCTTTTCGGATCGCTTCAGAGACATATTGTTCCAGTTTGTAACCCTCAAGGTTTTCAGGCACTTCTAAAAATTGGGAAAAAGAGGCGTATTTGGATGTTTCAGATATACCTAGGATCTTGTTGATCTCTTTATGTTTGACTTTGATTAGGTTAATCTCTCGCCACGCTTCAGGTCTGACCATCATGCCCAAGACCATCTGATCAGCTGTCATACCGTCTATCACTCCACCGTGTACCTTGTTGACGATCTCCACATTTAGAGTATTGATCGGTTTCATACGTCCCGAACTGTCTTGTGTGATGAGTCTTGCGAAATTTGAGGCATGTCCTTTGTCAAAAGAAGTGATGACCTTCACAAGAGGGTTGATCTCTTCTGCCTTCGCCTGATCTGCTGTAAACAAGAGGGCTAGAGCCAATACAGCCGCAGCGATACCATCTCGTTTGCTTGCGTATTCACGCCCTTTTTTCATCAATTTTCTAAAACGTCCGCCAGGAGTGAAGAAGCCGCTGAACATACCGACTGCCAGCATTATGTATCCTATATAGGTTGGCAGTGTGCCCGGGTCATTGTTGACAGATAGAACCGTCCCTTGTTCGTCCTGATCATACGAAGATTGAAAAAATCTGAAACTTCTGTGATCAAGTATGTGGTTCATGTAAATACGGTACGGCAGTTCTATATTCTCTTCTGTATCGATCAGAATGACTTCACTGGCATACGAAGAAGGACTCATAGAACCCGGATAGCGCTCGAGCTGAAAATCCACCAGTTTGATAGCAAAAGGGATCGTCTTGATCACGGCTCCGTAAGCGAGTTCTACCTTCATACCATCAAAATTCAGGATTTTTTCAAAACCGACAGCAGAGGGCGTCCCCAGAAGCGTCGTCTCCTTGCTTTCCCCTTTGTAGGTCACCTGCATACGCAAAGCATCTTGAAGACGGTTGCGGTTGCCCTTGACTTTTTTGGAGACAAGTTTTTCACTTACATTGGTAAGGATGCTTTTAAGGACAAAATTTGTCTGTTCGCTTTGATAGAGGGTACGTCTTTTAAGTTCGTTCTTTTCACCCGCCTTAAGCGTATCGCTGGCCTTCGTCCCCATATCCAAAGTATTAAAATCCAAAGGGTTTGACATAATAAGCTTACCGTCTGCATAAGCGATATTGACTATCTTCTTCTCAGACTTTACATCGGCTCCAAAGTTGAGGATCAGGTCATCCGATTCGATGAACTCGCCCTCTTTGAGCTGCATCCCCTTACCCTGTCCGCCCATACTGATCATCATGTCAAGTATGGTCTTTCCGTTGACCTTGTCTTCTACCAGTTCATACGAAGCATTGGGAATGTACTCCAGCAAGCGGATATTGACACTTTCCCCGTTGACTGTCACATCTTCATCAATATTATTTATGCTCAGTTCAGACAGAAGCACCATCTTCTTGTATTCAGACTTCTTACCCTCTTTTTCAAAGATGGCTTGGACATAGGTCTCACGCGAGGTAATACGGTTCTCCGTTTCGCCTTCGCGGATATGCATCGTACCTTCATATCCGGCAAAACGCGTGATGATCGCACCCAGAAGTATCACCAAAAAAGAGCTGTGAAACAGGACGATATTCCACTTCTTCTGTTTGAACATCGAATGGCGTATCATCGAGGTCAATAGATTAATAGCCAAAAGGCCCAGAAGCAGTTCGAACCAGGTCGCACTGTAGACCTCTGCCTGCGCTGTCTGCGTACTGAAATCGCTTTCGATAAAGGTCGCGATCCCTATCGCGAAAGCGAAGATTGTCAATAAAGCGGCTGTAAGCCGCATGGATGATAAAAAGTTCCATAGTTGTCTCATAGTTTTCTCACTTATTTAAATTGTTCAATATTCTATCTTGCTAAGGTTAAGCCAATGTTACATCATAGGAAAAACAAATCCTATTTTTGAATGGTATTACTTAAGTTCACTCCAGTTGTCTCCGATGTTCACTGAAGAGCGTAAAGGTACTTTTAAGGCGTAGATACCCTCCATGATATCTTTAAAGCGTTCTGCCAGGACCTCAGCCTCATCTGCATTCACCTCAAAGATCAGTTCATCATGTATCTGCAGCAGCATCTTCGCATGCAGGTGCTCTTTTTTGATCACCTCTGAGATCGCATTCATAGAGAGTTTGATCAGATCAGCCGCCGAGCCCTGAAAGACCGTATTAACGGACTCGCGCTCGTAAGCTGCCTTCATCATCGGAGGCGCCGACTCAAAATCAAAATAACGGCGGCGCCCCAGCAGTGTCTGCGAATACCCGATCTCTTTGGCTTTGTCTGCTACAGAACGCAAAAAGGTCTTGACCGTAGGGAACTTATCAAAATAGGCTTCGATGATCTCTTTTGCCTCTTTTGTCGTCACACCGACATCGACCGAGAGTTTTTTAGGCCCCATTCCGTACAGAAGTCCGAAGTTGACGATCTTGGCGACATTTCGCTTCGCATCAGCTTCCTCATCGCCGAATATAGCCGCCGCTGTCTGTCTGTGGATATCTTTGTCATGGGCAAAAGCGTCCAAAAGTGTCGGGTCCTCTGAAAAATGAGCAAGAAGACGCAGCTCGATCTGCGAATAATCGATGCCTATAAGCTTCTTCCCTTCCGGTGCGATAAAAGCATGGCGTATTTTTGCACCCATCGTCGAACGCACCGGGATGTTCTGAAGATTCGGGTTTTTAGAGCTCAATCTTCCTGTTGCCGTACCTGTCTGCAAGAAAGAGGTATGCACACGCCTGTCTTCATTTTCCAATCCAAGCGTTAACAGCGGATCGATATAGGTCGAATAGAGCTTGAAGACCTCCCTGTAGTTTAAAAGAGCAGGAATGATCTCATGGGCATCATACAGACCGTTCAATACCTTTTCATCCGTCGAATAGCCTGTCTTCGTCTTTTTACCAACAGGAAGCCCGAGCGTCTCGAAAAGAACGACACCAAGCTGTTGCGTCGAGTTGATATTAAACTCTCCACCGGCGAGGGTATAGATCTTTTGACGGAGCTCGTCAAGCATACCTTCTGTCTCACCCTTAAAGTTCTGAAGGAAATCCGTATCGATCATGATCCCTTCATCCTCCATATCGATAAGCGTCTGAATAAACGGAAACTCGACCTCTTTCGCCTCATCGATAAGATGGGCTGCATCTTGAAGCTCCAGCTGCTCCAAGAGTCTGCTGTGGAGCTTGAAGGTGATGAGCGCGTCTTCTGCTGCATAGTTTGCCGCATCTTCCAAATCGACAGACGAGAAGTTCTCACCCTTTTTTACCGTCTCTTTGAACGAGATCATCTTGTGTTTGAAATAAAGTTCGGAAAGTTTGTCCAGGCCTACAGGCTTTTCCGGATTGACCAGCCAGGCCAATATCATCGTGTCTGCATAGAGTCTGTAGCTCTTAATACCAAGATAAGGACAGATGAACTTCAAGTCGAATTTCAGGTTGTGCCCGATGATCTTAAAGTCAAGAAGCTCTCTGAGTGCACGAACACCGATCTCTTTGGATACCTGATCGCCGACACCCAAATAAGCATGGGCCAAAGGTACATAAAAACCTTTTTTCTGCTCATAAGCAAAACTGAAACCTACAAGAGAGTCTCTGCTTGAGTCCAGACCTGTCGTTTCCGTATCCAAGGCGACAATACTCTCTTTCGGGATTGCATTGATGACATCAAAAAGCTTCTTTTCATTGTCAAGCAGTACATATTCAAATTCCTGCCGCGGGGTCTCCGGTTTCTCTTCTTTCTTGCTTGGCTGAATATCTGCTATCATCCCTTTGGCTTTGAGTTGACGCAAGATCCCGTTCAGCTCGTACTTGTGCAAGTCATCGACAATACCCAAGAATGGGTTTTCATAGGTCAGTACAAAACGCGAGAAGTCAAGCTCGTCAAAGATATTATCCACCAGTGTCACCAGCTTCTGTGACCGCCATGCATCGGCTTCAAAGGTCTTGAGCTTGTTTTGAAGGTCGGCAGGCTTGACCTCGTCGATATGGTCGTATATGCCCTGTAGCGTCCCATATTCGTTCAGAAGCTTTTGGGCC
>JBFEYG010000073.1:0-10467 GCA_041562275.1 Sulfurimonadaceae bacterium
CAGAGATCTGATAAATATCGAGAAAAAACGTCAGGTGATCGAGCAGAGCAGAAAAGGCCTGCAGCAGATCATCCATGCCTCGGCAGATCTTTTTGAGATACACTCGCTTCAGGAATTTGCCAAAGGAGCACTCCTTCAGCTTCTTTCACTTTTGAACCTTAATAAAAGCTCTCTCTATCTGCAGACGGACGGCCTCAGTCTTGCACATACGAGAGACAGTTTTTCTGTGCTGGCTGCTACGGGTAAATACGCAGAACTTGAGAACAAGGAACTTGAAGGACCTGAAGGAGAGATACTGAAAGGTCTACTTGAAAAAGCTATTGATGAAGAACGCTCGATCTTCTTTGATGATGTCTTCATCGGGTATTTTAAATCCACCAACGGCAAGATAAACCTTTTGTATGTCGACGGTTGTATAGGACTGCTTGAAGATGACAGGCAGTTGATAGATATCTATTCCAGCAATGTCGCTATTGCCTTTGAGAACCTTTATCTTGATAAGGAAGTCCTTGATACGCAGAACGAGGTGATCGAGACCTTGAGTGAGATCGTCGAAAGCCGATCAAAAGAGACAGCAAACCATGTCAAGCGGGTGGCCGAGTTCTCATACTATCTGGCTAAAAAATCCGGTCTTAGCGAGCAAGAGTCTTTAACCCTTAAGTATGCTGCGCCTTTGCATGATGTCGGAAAGATAGGTATCCCTGACAATGTACTTTTAAAACCGGGAAGGCTGGACGATGAAGAGTTTGAGATCATCAAGTCCCATGCCGCAATAGGGCACTCTATATTAAAAAAATCAAAAAGACCGATCTTGAAGGCGGCTGCGATAGTCGCGCATGAACATCATGAGAAGTATGACGGTACGGGTTATCCCAGAGGGTTGAAAGAAGATGCGATCCACATATACGGCCGCATCGTCGCTATAGCAGATGTATTTGATGCACTTTCGCACCCGAGATGCTACAAGCTTGCCTGGACGCAAGAGGATGCAGTGAAATATATGTATGATCATAAGGGAAGTCATTTTGACCCTAAACTGATAGCGCTGTTTTTTTCGGATATGGCTTACCTTGAAAACATCATGCGTACCTATGCAGATTGATTCTCTCTATACGATAAAATATTGTGGTGTTTTTGATGCACAAAGACACAAATATTGATTTGTACAATAAATATAGTGTCAATAAAGTTAGTTTTTAGATGAAAGTTATACAATTAGCTATTAATAAAAACTCAGGAGAACATCAAAATGAAAAAAACAATCGCATTCCTTGCAATTATTGGTCTTAGTTCAGTAGCAATGGCTGACGCATACAAAGCGTGTGCTAGCTGTCATGGTGCTAAAGGTGAGAAAAAAGCACTTGGTAAAAGTAAAGTTATCGCTGAAATGAGCAAAGCTGATATCGTTGCTGCTCTTAACGGTTACAAAGATGGTACTTACGGTGGTCCAATGAAAGGCCTTATGAAAGGTCAAGCTGCTAAACTAAGCGCTGCTGACATCACTGCGATTGCTGAGCAAATCGGTAAATAAGTAGACTTTCAAGCCTTAGGGCTTGAACCTTCCTTTACGAACCCTGTGATAAAAACGGGTCTTCAAAAACTTCAATGATCTTTTTTCCCTGTTGCGAGACTGTCTCAAACTGATACAACAAAGCTGCTGCTTCCTGTAGTCCTTGGCCAATGACCTTTTCTGCCTTCGTAAGATCATGATCACAAAAAACACCGAGCTCTTCTTCATTCATCTTGAAAATCTTTTCCAGCTCATCATGAAGCGAAACGATCCTTTCCATGATCAAAATCCCTTTTTCTACAGTCTGTAAATAATCAGCAGAGGTGTGAAGATAGCGTTCCTTCTGTTGAGGCGCAGCAGATCTTATCTTCTCGAGCATTGTCTTATACTCTTGTGTCTTTGTCTCAAATGAGGATGAAGTTATGAATTCCTGCAGCTTTTCTTTAAAAAGAGGGAAGCCCAGGCGGAAAGCAGAACTCACTTCTCTTCGCTTACCATCTTTGTGATGATATGATGTTGCATATCCTTGCTCTGGACTCCTCTTTCAACTGCTTTTGCATAGATAGATGAGACCTTTTGTCGATTGCTCTTGTAGTCGAAATGAGGGAAATGGTTCTTCCAGGCTTCTACGATCAACTGTGTCGAGACGATCTCGATCAACCACTCTTTGAAAAGGGCAAATGTGGAGAAAAGCAGGATAGTGAAGATGATGGAAGAGACGATAAGGACATGACAGTCGATCTTTGCAAGCTCTTTGTGAAAGATGAAGGAGATCGGTGTGGCCATCAGCAGTACGATAAGAAAATAGACAAGATACATCCGCCCTAGACGTATGCGAAACCCTTTCATATTGTATTCAAGGTTCATGCCGTCATTATAGATCTTATTGGCATGCATGAGCTCTTTAAAGAGCATAGGCTGTTCGGATATTTTAAAGACAAAGGGGATTATCTTCGTTTGTAAGAACGATTCAAGAGGTGCTTTCAGTGTTGCAATAAGACTCATACAGGGTATCCATAAAATTTATTTTCTGTATTATACCAACTTGTCTCGATGATTTTTGTATAATCGGATAATCTTAATTTATGTCTACAAAGGAATTATAATGGCAACAGCAAGTGCACGTCATATTTTAGTTGATAGTGAAGATAAATGTTTGGCATTAAAAGCAGACATTGAAGCAGGTAAGGATTTTGCAGAAGCGGCGAGAGAAAACTCTTCATGCCCGTCAAAAGCCAACGGTGGAGAACTGGGTGAGTTTGGACCGGGGCAGATGGTGCCGGAATTTGACAAGGTCTGTTTTA
This sequence comes from Sulfurimonadaceae bacterium, assembly GCA_041562275.1. Classification (GTDB taxonomy): domain Bacteria; phylum Campylobacterota; class Campylobacteria; order Campylobacterales; family Sulfurimonadaceae. Next base: position 2,815 of record JBFEYG010000073.1, read on the forward strand.
ACGGCGAAGTCGGTGTCTTGCATGTCGTACAGACACAGTTCGGTTATCATATCGTAGAAGTGACTAGCCGCTCGTAATCTTCTTCTTAAAGGCTTGTATCTTGGCCCGTAATTGGGTCAAGTCCTGCCTTTTCTCTTCCCCATAACGTTTTTCATGATAGATCGTACTGATCTCGGCAAGCTCTGCATAGGCCTGTGATGCAGACATGACACGTTGTAAAAAATCGAACATTGTCTCCCCCTGATAACGTATGAACCCTTTGTCTTTGAGCAAATGCATCAAGACCTGCATCTCACACAGTAATGAATCCTCGCACTTTTTCTTTTGCAACAGTACAAACAGGGCAACACACATTAAGATAAAACCGGCAATCGCCGCTAGAAACTTGAACAAGAACAAGGTATTGGTAAGCAGGTTGTTGAGCAAAGAGAGCTGTTTTGAACGGCTGTACTGCAAGACCCAGGTATTGATCACGTAACGCGTGTACATATAATAGAGATTGGCTTGCTTAAAGAGCTTTTCCATGGCAGAAAGTTGTAAAGAAGTTCTTGTATAGCTGTTGGCAAGGTTCGGATCATTGTCAGGTGTGAGGACACGGCTTGCAGTGGATGTCGGTTCAAACCGTACCCATCCTTTATCTTTGATGTAGAGTTCTACCCAGGCATGGGCATCGGCTTCTTTGACAAGCAGGTAGTTGTTAATGGCATTGGCTCTGTCTGCCTTGTATCCGGTGATGATACGAGAAGGAAGACCGACCATACGTGCAGCAGAAGCAAAGGCGGAAGCGAAATGGACACAATAACCGACCTTGGAGTCGAATAAAAAAGAGTCCACGGGATGTTCAAGGTCGATTGCTTTGGGTCTTAATGAATAAGAAAGCTTCATGGAGGAGAAAAACCGCAGCAGCTGATTCGCTTTGTTTAGGTCATCTCTCTTTGGATCGACATATTGTTGCAAAGCCGCATAGCTGCGCGGATCACGCTGGGGATCTACCTGCAGTGCCCTATCCAGTCTTGCTCTTTTTTCCGGCAGAATGCTCAGGTCTAAAGCGGACTTGCCTTCGTAAAGATAGACCTCATTGATGTTCGTGAATGAACGTACGACAAGATCATCATCAAGTACGCTTTTATCCGGATGACTTAGGGGAAGGTCAAGCATATAGAGCCATTTTTTTTGATGGGGATAGAGTTTAACGGTGTAGTTGACACTTTCGTCCTTGCTTTGTATCTTGCCCGCAGAAGTCTTGTTGGCGATATCCTGGACCCATTGGGTGCCCTTGTCCGTATACAGGGCTGAGCCCCTGAAATAGAGCGCTCTGTCCGCAGGGACCCCTTTTTCAAAATCGACTTCCATCACAAGTCTGGGCGAGGGAACAAGAAGGGAAGTCGAATCCAGATACATAGTACCGTCATGGCCTGTCCGTTTGATCTCCTCCGCTTTGAATCCGAACTTCGCGTTTTTGTAGGATATCCGCGGAAAAGTGATAAAAAGCAGCAAGACAATAGGCAAAGAGAAGAGATACAAAAGCGCATTCACACGCAAGGCATTGCGCAAAGAGCTCTGCATCCTGTCATACAAGAGCAGAAGCGTAAAGATAAAGAGGGTGAAAAGAGCGTAAAAAAGCATACTGATGGAGTTGTAAAAGAAAAAAGAGAGGACCATCAGCATGGCAGGCGAGATGAGAAGATAAAAGTTCGTCTTTCGCGTAAGTCTTTGCAAGACGACTGCATACGTGAGCAAAGCAATAAGCAAAGAGATAAAGACAAGCAGTCGTGAGAAGTTTGAAAAATTATATTCGCTCATAAAACTCAGCGCTATAGCGATCGCACCTAAAAGAAAAAAACTGACCAATACGGGTTTGGTATCTTTTTGCCTGATGATAAAGACCAGGGCGAGACCCAGATAGATCAGCATGGGAAGTTTCAGTATAAACAGATGCGGGAGCAAAGCCATGGCGAGGGCTATGTCCAGAAGCTGCTGCCGGCTCAATCTAGTAGAGTGCAAGATATCTAAGAATCTCATGATGACCCCTCTGTGTTGAATTCAGCTGTATCGACGGAAGGTGGACGGTAAAGCTTATGTCCTTCTGCTTGCATTCAAGTGCCCACAGACAGAGTTGAGAGAGTCTGTTCTCATCACTGTCTGCACAGGTGGAAAAATAGAAATGCAGATGGCGGCTCTGTTCAAGCAGGCTGAACTCTTTTGCCATAAGTCCGCTTCCTTTTGCCAGCGAAGGCCAGTGAATAAGCGAGAGAGATTCCCCTTCACGAAAGGGACGGATACCTTCAAAATCATCATGCTCTCCGAAGAAGGCACGGTTTTTGTCGCTAAAATGCTCAAGACTCTCTCCTTTGGGCTCCGGATAGACGATGGCTTCATAATTAAGGTCGATCTCGCGAAAAAGTATCTCATGCGGAAGGGGAAAATGGCTTCCGATCTGCAAAACCGGCAGAAGGAAGCGGCCTCTTTTAGGCGGCGTACAGGTGAGTACAATGGTCTTGGACTGCAGGCTTTTAAGTTCACTGATATTGACAGCAGACTCATGATTGGTGCACTCCAGAGCAAAGGAGTCTCTTGCTGAAGGGTTCTGGATGCTAAGCGTGTATTGGGAAGGGGTGTTGGCAAAGAAGTTTTGTGCATGCAGAACTGAAGCTTCAAGTTCGTAAAGATTAAAACGGCCGATGATACTCGAGGCGCCTGCGAGTGAAAAGATGAAGAACATCACAAGGTAGACGATGTTGTAGTTATGCATATAAGCCAGAAAAAAAAGGCCTACTATAGCCAGTACCAACAAAATAAAGTACTTTGTAGGCCGGGTCTTGATACGCTTAAGAATCCGGATGGACGTGTTTAAGTATTTCATTCGCTATCTCATCGGGAGGCATCGATCCCTCTTTGGACTTTAATCGGTGTGCTGTGACATAGGGAAGCAAAAAAGCGATATCGGACGGGATCACATAATCCCTGTTTTGTATGAGCGCCCAAGCCTTTGAGAGCCTTGCAAGCGAGAGGGCCCCGCGCGTTGAGATACCGTTGGTGTATAAGCCACTCTCTCGTGTAAAACTAAGGATCTCCTGCAGGTAGTCCAGAAGATTGTCACTTAAGTGTACCTTCTGCACGGCAGCTTTAAGTTCATCGATGATAAGCGGGTCTATGCTTTGCAGCTCATCCAGGTGCAGCTGTGAAGATGCGGCAAGAATGGACCGTTCTGCCTTTTGATCGGGATAGCCCAAAGAGAAGGAGATGGCAAAACGATCCAGTTGAGAACTTGGAAGCTCAAAGGTGCCGACTTCTTCAAACGGGTTCTTCGTTGCCATAACGAAAAAGGGTTCAGGCAGCTTCATGGTCTTGCCGTCTATACTGATCTGATGCTCTTCCATCGCTTCAAGCAGGGCGGACTGCGTCTTGGGTGTGGCCCTGTTTATCTCATCGGCCAAAAGAAACTGGGAAAAGACAGGCCCCTTTTTGAATTGAAAGGTGGAGTTTGTCATATCAAAATAGTTTATGCCAAGTATATCGCTTGGAAGCAGGTCGGATGTGAACTGTACACGGGAGTACTCAAGCCCGAGCACACGACTGAAGACCTTTGCCAGAGTCGTCTTTCCTACGCCGGGAAGGTCTTCGATAAGTAGGTGGCCGCCTGAAAGAAAGGCGCAGAGGGCAAGCTGGACCTTCTCCCTCTTGCCGATGATACGCTTCTCTATCTCATCTATTATTGAATCAATCTTTGCTTGCATGTAAAATCTTTATGTGAGATAGTATTATCTTAACATATTTACTCAAAGCTGGAGTATAGCGCGATGATTTATATGTTTTTCTTTAAGAAATAATGGTTTAGGAGTTAAAATCTGCTATTATTCTTAAAATTTTGAAGGCTGTCTAATGTTTTTTGAACCTGGTTTTTTCGGCACTCGCGCTCCGATGTATCTTGATATCGTGGCTGTGTATTTTATTCTACTTCCTTTTTTGCTTTTCATATCGATCCGTTTTGCTGTCAAAGGTGATATCAAAAAGCATCTAAGGTCTCAATTGGCGATCTTTGTCATGACTCTGTTGATGATCGTAATCTTTGAAGTCGGTATGCGTTTGGCAGGCGGGTTCAAAGAGTATATGGCAGAAAGTTCTGTCTCATACAGTTACTTTATCACTTTCCTGATCATTCATATCATCGTTGCTATAGCAACGGTCAATCTCTGGTCTTACCAGATAATCTCTTCGGTCAAATCCTACAAAAAAGGGACTCTGACCGGCGAGAATGCCCAAAGACATAAAAAGATCGCCAGAATACTGATGGTGGGCATCGTCATTACTCTGATCCAGGCTGCGAGTATCTACTACTTCATGTTCGTGATGTAGAAAACTGACGCAGCAGTCTACTGTTGTGAAGGTATCTCGCTCAACTGCTGGAAGTTGCCCAGCATCTCTCCTTCTCCCGTGACATCTCTGAGTTTATAGATCTCTCTTTTATCCAGCAGGAAATCTTTTATGTTTTTAAGACTTCCTGTTTCAAGCATCGCAGAGGATGTCTTTTTTTCTATCAGCAAAAGCATAAGAGAGAGTGTCGAAGAGGCATACTGGGGTATGAAGATCTCTTCTGAATCGAGGATATCCTTCTTAAAGTCTTGAAGTCTTTCTACACCTGTAGCGGCACTTGAAAGAGGGATGTCGCAGTACCCTGAGATCAGCCGGCTGAGTTCATCGCTGCTCATCGGACGTATGTAGGCAATGTCATCCAGCTGCGAAGCGAGCATATACCTTCCGATTGCATTGTTGACAAAAGGCAGGATGTCTTCCTCTGCTGTTTTGGTGTCGCCGTCGGCCAGTGTAAGCATGGTGATCTCGATGTTCAAGGCTTCCTGGACCTGATAGTTCAGCAGGCTCGTCAGCCCGTCAAGACGCTTCTGGAAGGGAACATTGACGATAACGGCACTGAGATACAAAAAGGCATCGGCCTCGATGAGACGCGGTCCATGAGGATACATCTGCTCATCAAAATGAAGCCGGTGATAGATACTCAAAAGCTTCTCTCCCTTGTCCTCGGTAGTAATCAGCATAGCCTCGAGTTGAAGACCCGGCGATTCTGTCGGCAGGAGCAGGGAGAAGTATTTTTCCTTATGGATAAGCTCCAGCGATGGATAGCGTTCCTGAAGCGCTTTAAAAGCGACGATGATATCGGGATTATAGACGGCCGGATGGTCGAGTATGAGCTTTTTAAGGAAGCTTCCCTCGTCAGGTATATGAAAGAGCCCGTTTATCGTATTTGTATTTTGCATGGGGAATTATAGGTAAGCTCGCTATAATTGCACCTTACAAAAACAAAGGTGGATCATGTTTATAAGATTGAATAAGACTCTGGCAAACATCGCTTTGATATCGGTCCTGGCACTGGGAATCTCAGGCTGTGTGAAGAAGGCAGAACCCGCTGCCATAATGAGTGTAGAGCAGGTCGCACTCGAGGGATACGACCCTGTTGCCTATTTTGCATCGGGCTCTGCACACAAAGCGAACGGAAGCTACAGCTACAGCTATGAAGGTTTGAACTGGTACTTTGAGTCAAGCGACAACCTCGAGTCCTTTAAAGCCGATCCGGCGAAGTACATCCCTGTCTTTGGGGGATTTTGCGCCTATGAACTTGCCGATGAGGAACTTGTCTACAGTAAGCCGGAATTCTGGCATATCCATAACGGACAGGTCTATCTCTTTAGCCGTAAAAGTGCGCTGGAGGAATGGTTCAGAGATATGGATACGATGATCCTAAAAGCACAGGCTCAGTGGGATGCTCTGAAAAACCCGTCTGAAGAAGACTAAACACTTCCTATAAAACTTTGTATTCGCTTTTGCAGCCAAAACCTGGGCTGCAAAAGACTTCCCTCTATAAACCCCACATGTCCGCCATTCTCATACAGCTCAAACTGAACCGACTGTGATAATTCTTTACTCGTCGGCAAAACAGACGGAGGCATAAAGGGATCGTCGTGTGCATGTATCATCAAGGTCGGTATTTTTATCTTTGAGAGAAACTGCCTGGAACTGTTACGCGTATAATAGTCATGGGCATCTGAAAACCCATGAGCAGGAGCGGTATAGATATCATCAAACTCATAGATACTTTTGATCGATTTGATGCGTTTGACGCTTAGTCCCAGTCCCGCGTCGAGGTCTACTCTCTGTGCCTTTTGCAGCAGATGTGTCTTCAGGTCCTTGAGGATATAGAACTGATAGGCTCTGGCAATTCCTTTGTTCAGATGCAGGGTACAGGTCTCAAGCTCCAGGGGCGAACTCACGGCAACAGCAGATTGAAGCGGCGAGACTTCGGCGTAGGAGGAGACGAGTTTTAAAAGCATGTTTCCGCCCAGAGAGTAGCCTACGGCATGGAGTCTGGCCTGAGAAAATCTCTGTTTAAGGGTGTCTATAAAGAACCGGACATCCTCCGTCTCACCGGCATGATAGGAGCGCAGGGTGTTGTTCGTACGGCTGCCGCATCCTCTGAAGTGCATAAGCACAGCCAGATATCCGATCTGTTTGAGGTGCTGCATCATCTCTTTGATATAGATGGACTCGGCAGAACCGCCCAAGCCGTGAAAGAGTACGACGATGTCATTAAATCTCTTGTTGTGGGGCTCTTCGCTCCAGGTAATCTCGGTAAAATCGCCGTCTTGAAAGATGAAATCCTCTCTAATGCAGTTTACTTTAGCCTGTGAAAGAAACAGAGGAAGGATGGTCTGAAGGTGGGGACTGCCTATGAACTTCCCCGCAGTAAAAGGCATCCCTAGACGAAGATCTCGCATGCCAGTCCGACGGGAATAGGGTCATGAAGCTGGATCTGGACAGTCTCATCGTCTTTTGTCTTGTAAAGCTGGTAGGGGACATACAAAAGCCTCGCAGAGAGTTTGTTCTCGGCCTGGAAGTCTTTTTCTTCGACATGGACGCGTATCCCGCTTGAGACGGCAGCCGAGAAGCTCTCAGGTATGGTCACATTGGAGACAAGGGCAATGGCTGTGATCTTGTCTGCCTGGGCTTCTTCTCTGAGTGCCCCAAGCAGTTCCTCATAACGCAGTTCACCGTCACTCTCTTGCGAATGTATACTGCGTATGTCATTGTTCGGCTCCAGTACCATGGCAAATGACTCAAGCTGTTTGGATGATGTCAAGACCTCTTTGGCATAATTGATACACTCGTCGAGCATTATAAACAGGTGTTCGTTATCCATTTTTATCCTTTAGGGGATTATAGTATAATTCAGCAAAAAGCTTTAAATGATCACATTCTCACTCTCGGACATCAGAAATATCTCGGATCCTTCTACCTTCTCACGCGGATATGACTGCAACGAAGCCTCTTTCAGCGAGATCAAGTCGACCCATATGATCAGCGACGATATCATGCAGATCCTTTCGGTTACCCAAGGGAGAAAACTCTATAAGCAGACAATCAATATCTATGCCAAAGACGACGAGATCAAGATCATCGGAAAATGCAGCTGTGAGGTAGGAAAGAACTGCAAGCACGTGGTCTCTTCCGCGCTTGCCTATCTGGATGAAGCCTCTCTGCACGAAGCACCTGCAAAGCCAAAAGGTGGAAAAAAAGACGAGAAAAGAGAGTGGCTTACGCGTTTGGAATCCGCCTTCAGCGCAGAGGCGGAAGAGAGCCTGG
>JBFEYG010000074.1:0-10361 GCA_041562275.1 Sulfurimonadaceae bacterium
GCATCCGTTGCGGGCGAGCAAACTGCCCAACAGAACAAATTTGATCTTCAGAACCTGGCAGCTGCTGCTATAGCCAATGATAAAGAAAAAGAAGTCCAGGAAGTTCGTCCTACCGAAGAGACAGGCGAGACAAACGAAGATGCCGAGCGTAAAAAGCGCGAAGAAGAAGAGAACGAAAAAAATAAAAAGAAAAAAGAGAAAGACGAAGACAACCCTCCTTTGCATATACTAGATATCAAAGTCTAGCTCCATCCCACAACAATCTCTTACCGACTGCAAGGCAGTGATAATGTACAATAAGATATGCGAAACAGTAATGGTAAAAGCACATCGGCATTTATAGCGGACTGCCATCTTGGAAAGCTGGCAAAGTACCTTCGTCTCATAGGCTTGGATACGCTCTATTTTGCCCAGATAGATGATGATGCCTTAATCGACCTTGCCAAGAAAGAGAAACGTGTCATCCTGACACGTGACAAGGCACTTTATGAACGCCAAGAAGCCGATTGCTTTTATCTGGAATCTATTCAAACAGAGGAACAGTTGCGAGAGATCATCAAAGCCTTCAAGCTAAAAGATCAGCAGCAAAACTTCAGCCGCTGTATTGTCTGTAATGAGCCGCTGATACGTATTGACAAAGAGGAGATTGCACAAAGGCTGCCTCCGAAGGTACTGAAATACTTTTCGCATTTTGAGATCTGTACAAAGTGTGACCGTATTTACTGGCACGGAGACCATTATAAACGGATGAAAGCATTTTTGGAGGATGTGTTTAATTCTCTATAGCTTAAAAAAAGAATGATATAATTTTTTCAAACAAGGAGTAGGCGATGGATGCATTGGAAGATACAAGCAAGGTCTTGGCAGAAGGTGGAGGAGAAGTGATCGAGAAGAGTAGTAAGTATATGGAGATGGCTATCCAGTTTGCCTCCGACTACGGCTTGAAGATCATCGGGGCACTTATTATCTTTATCGTCGGTAAATGGGTCGCCAAATGGCTTCAGCGTGTCGTCGTCAAACTGATGCATAAAAGCAAGATCGACAGCACATTGGTAAGTTTTGTCCAAAGTATCGTCTATATCTTGCTGATGATCGTCGTGATCCTTGCCGCATTAAATGCTCTTGGGGTCGATACGACATCATTTGCAGCGATATTGGCAGCAGCAGGTCTGGCAATTGGTCTTGCACTGCAAGGAACGCTTGGAAACATAGGCTCAGGAGTGCTGATCATCTCTTTTCGCCCTTTTAATGTCGGCGATGTGGTCACCATTGGCGGAGAGACGGGAACAGTAGCGGCTATCTCCATGTTCGCTACGATACTGCATACGCCTGACAACAAGGTCGTTACGGTTCCGAACACAGCCGTGACAGGCGGAAACATAACCAACTTTTCTGCACGCGAGACGCGCCGTCTGGACCTTACCTTCGGTATCGGTTATGGGGATGACCTGAAGCTTGCCAAATCGGTCCTGGAGGATATAATCAAATCAGATGAGCGTGTTCTTGACGATCCGGCACCCTTTGTCGGTGTAAAAGAGTTGGGAGATTCTTCGGTAAACTTTGCTTTTCGTCCATGGGTCAAAAGCGGGGATTATTGGGATGTGCATTTTGATATGATGGAGAAGGTCAAGCTGACCTTTGATGAAAAAGGGATCAGTATTCCGTATCCACAGATGGATATCCATCTGAACAAGATTGAAAAGTAAAGGATAAACATGAATAAAAATACGACCGGTTTTGAGTTGAGAAAAAGTCTATGGATGGCCCCCCTGTTGGCAGCAAGCCTCTTCTCGGCAGAGTTGAGTGAGGAGGAGATAACACAGCAGAAGCTTGAGCTTGAAGCGGCAACGAAGATCGCAGACGAAGCAAAGAGTGAGATAAAAACAGCAAAGGCAAAGCTGGCAGAAGCCCAGAAGCGTATTAAAAAAGTCGAGGAGCAGCGTGAAGATGCCCGGTATAAGACAAAAACCGAGTTTTCTTACAGCAATACACAGGGAAATACAAGAACAGACAAGTTCGCTCTCGGTTTTCACGGTGAACGTAAGCGCAAGAAAAACACTATGACACTGGACATTGATGCTCTGCAATCAAGCAGCAACGGGGTTGAGGATAACAACAAATGGCTGGCTGTCTTTCAATATGACAGAGATATCATCAAAGACCTCTATTTCAACTACGTAGTCTCTTATGGAGAAGACAAGTTCTCCGGTTTTGACTATCAGTTTTACACCGGTCCGGGTCTGGGGTACAAGGTCCTTAAGAGTGATGCGCATACCTTGAATGTCCGTGCAAATGCGCTGTATTCAAAAGATGATATTGAAAATGGCGGAACAAATGAATACGCGGCATGGTTAGCCGGGTTTAAATACACATGGCAGATCTTGGATAATCTCTCCTTTGCTGAAGATGCCCATTTTAAATCTCAAGCGGATCATTTTGAAAACTACTTCGTTTATTCTAAAACGTCGATAGAGAGTCAGATCAACGGGACTTTCTCTTTGGGATTAAGCTATCAGGTCGACTATAAGAACATACCTGCTTTTGAAAGACAAAGGACAGATAGAGTCTTCTTGGCAACTTTGATCATTAACTACTAAAGGGCACTGCTGAGGGAGTGTTACCTTCTTTTTAGAGAGTTTTATCTATAATCTCCCATCTTCTTTCAGGTGTGATCAAATGATACGACTTCTTATTCTCTTAACATTTTTTATCTTTAACAGTTTTGCCATTGTTGACATCGCTTCGGTGGATTTCGGCGAGAAGGAAAAAGGCTTTAGTGGATCTGTCTACGGTTCTTTTCAAAAGACCCGCGGAAATACGGACAAGGATGAAGCAGAGTACGGCGGACGTATCCAGTACGATACCAACAAGACGATCACCTGGCTGCAAGGTTCGGTCGAGAACGACAAGGCAAACGGTGTCTCCAATGCAGATAACGCTTTTGCGCATCTTCGTCACATCCATCAGATGTTCAATCCAAACTGGGCGATGGAGTTTTATACCCAGCTCAAACAAGATAAGTTCAAAAGCCTCCAAAACCGAACGGTTTTCGGGATAGGTCCGCGGTATAAGATAGCAGATTCACCGACCTATGGAAAACTATTTATGGGTCTGTCTGCTATGGAAGAGCGGATCAGATATACGGATGATCAGATAGACCCGACAGAACGTAACTACCGGGCGAGTTCGTATCTTTCGTATAAGGTATCAATCAATAGCAATCTGGAGTTCAGTTCTCTAGGGTATTATCAGCCGAAGATAGATAACGGGTCGGATTATATGACGGCATGTACGACAGAGCTGATGATACATCTGACTAAGGTGATTGATCTGAGCTATCAGTATGAATTAGATTATGATTCACAGCCGGCCAATAGTGTTGCAAAGACAGATACGCGCCAAAAGTTCTCTTTTGTCTATAGATTTGGTCATGACGATCCCTTGACCTCATATGCTTATAACTTTTTAAATTCTACCGAAGGCCTGGACGAGATCAACGCCTCAAGTGTAGTGGCAGTGGAAGTGTCGACCAAGACGGAAGAGATCCAGCATTCAAGTGATACCTTGGCGGGAGAATGGGTACATGCAGACGAAAGATTCTCTATCATGCTTGAGGGTGAGGGAGAGTATGCAAAGCGTTCAGGTATCTATAACGAGAAATTGACATGGACGCTTGTCTCTACCCAGACACAAGAAGGTTCCCAGGCGGCCAAAGAGCAAAAGACGAAGCTCGTGATCATCAGGTTCGCCGATGAAGAAGGACGACCGGGACGGGTTGAAAACTATCTGTGGAGCGGTAATACACTGGTCGGCTTATCGGGCAGTACCGTCCGTGTGTTCAAGCGCTGATCGAGATCGTTTGTTCTCCATCCATAAAAAGATAAAACTGGCAAAGGTAATAAGTGCTGCAACTCCATAAAGCCCCTGCGGTGAGACTTCATACATAAACCCGGCTCCAAAAGCACCTAAAAATCCTCCCATACCATAGGCGATACCGGCAAAGAACTGCTGAGAGAGTTTCTTGTCCGAATACAAAGAGTGTAGGTACATGATGGCCGCCGAGTGGTAGAGGGCAAAGCTGAATGCATGGATACTCTGTGAGATAAAGAGAAGGACAAGATTATCCGGAAAAAGTGCAAGAATAAGCCATCGAAGAACAGTGATGCCCACAGCAAACTGCAAGACTCCCAACAAGGCACCCTTAAGAAGCGGTGACTGGAAGTAAAGCATAAAGACCTCGCAGACAACTCCGAAGCTCCACAGATAGATCGTCATCTGCATGGCAGAGATATCCAGGCTCTCTATGCCGATAGGATGCGAAGAGGCATAGATCGTAAAGAAGTTGTAAAAAGCACCAAATCCTACTTGCATCAAAAAGAGGCTTAGCCATAAAGGCCAGTGTGCTCTTAGGCTGAAACTTTTGCCTTCGAGTGCAACCGGTTTGGTGTGTCTCGCTTCATATTTAAAGAGAAAAACACCAAAGATCAGGACCGAAAAAGCACTGGCGTTTAAAAACAGGATCGCATTGAGCGGAGTGCTGAGGTAATTGACGAGGACCAAAGAGACCAGTATGAATCCGATAGACCCGAAAAGACGGACTTTTCCGTACTTCTCTTTGGGCATAAGCGACAAGGCGACACTCTCGACATAAGGCAGAATAAGGCTCATCCCGATGCCCAGCAAAACGTTTGTCACAAGAAGCAACCAGAAAGATTCAAGAAAGAGGTGGAAGAGCAAGGAAGCGACAAAGGTCAATACCAGTGCCGAATTGAAGACCTTCGGGGTCAAAGAGATATATTTCAAAAACAGAAAAGGGATGAGAAAACGGACCAGAGGCGCCGCTGCAAAGATGATACCTATCTCGGAAGGAAGGTAGCCGACCATCTGCAACACCTTCGGCATGAAGATGATATAAACAGCTACGATGGAAAAGTAGAAGAAATAAAAAGAACCGATGATAAAAGGCATGGATCAGTCTGCTTTATAGATAACGGCAGTCCCGCTAAAGATATCATGCAGCGTGCGTTTTTTGGGATGAAAGAGCATGACGAAAAAACTAATGAAGGCAAAGATCGGCATAATGAAAAAGAGCAGCCGTACCAGAAGCTGTACAAGCGTTGCTCTTTGAAGGCTTGTGTTATCGACGATAATCACCTTAGCCATCTTTTTCCCGGGTGTCTGACCTGTAACATTCCAGAACCCAAGCGTTATTAGCGACCACAAAGACATCGTCAGCAGAGGAATAAGTGCATTGGGGGTCTGGTCCGGTTTGATGCCTTCGATCGCATCGATAAAGCCCGGCTGGCTCTGCATCGTCTCATACCCGAACGTAAAATAGATCAGGATGCTAATAGGGATACCGATCATGAAGACATCAACGCTGAGGGCTAAAAATCGTGACCAAAAACCTGCATATACGACACGCTTTTCAGACTTTTTACTTTCGGGAAGTTTTCCTTTTTTAACATCTTTCCAACGTGGCATAGAACTTCTTTAATTTTTTTATGATTATAGCCAATCCGGATGAACAAACCTAGAGAGAAGCGGATGTAAAACTCTTTTGAGACAAGCCGGAAGCGTACGCAAGGGTATGATTAATCATCGCGTAACCTTTTTTGTCTATAATAAAACAAATGAAAGGTCTAACTATGTACAAACTGCTCTTTTTTTCGGTATCGATCTCACTGTTATTCACGGCGTGCGGGCCTGAACCAACGCCTCAGGAACTTGCCCGCGACAAGGCCATGGCAGATATGCGAGCCAAGATGGTCGCACGTCAGAAGCAGCAGTTTGCTACGACGACAGCCGGACTGACAGGAAAGATCGAAAGACATGTATCCCAAGAAGAGCCGGGCCTTAAGCAAAAAGACGACCCTACCGCCTATGTCTACAAGGACAAGGTCCTAAGCCTGGAAGAGGAAAAACCGTGGGTGGAAGCAGGCATAGACAATGAAGAATATTCCCAGTGGGCAAAATTGGGAATGCAGGCAGAAGAGGTCGAACAGTGGAAAGCTCTGGATATCTCCTATTCCGCGATAGAAGTGTTTAGCAAGCAGGGATATACGCCTCAAAAAGCGCAGAAGTTCATGAACAGAAACTTCTTTACCCGTCCGGATTTTTATTCGCAGTTTGGAACGCCCGTGTATGACTTTGACTCGATCTGTGTCTCTATCGTCAAACGCCAAAGCCCGCCTTTTGCCTTTTTGGAGGAGAAGTGTCTGCCTTATATGAAGGAGTCGCATAAGAATGAGGCTATAGGCCATCTTCTGGATGAGGCCAAGATCAAAAAAGGACCTTTGGCTCTGGAATATCTGGCCGAGCTGCGCCGGCTCGCCGATGACAACTCCAAGATACAGTCCGGGATGGAAGTGACCATCGAAGAGTTTATCGAAGATGAGGACAGTGAGAACTTCTCGTTTCTCTTTCCTCTGTTGAGGAATGAGCCGACGCAGGCCGAGATGACGTTTATCGATGAGCAGAAGCTTCCGTTGACGAAAGAGGAGCGTTTCTTCTCATTTCAAAACCCGAAATATTGGATAGCAAGAGCCAAGGCAGAGGACGAGCGAAAGGCAGCTGCTGCAAAACAAGAAGCCTTGCTAAGAGATAAAAAAGACAAAGAATATGCCGCGGCAAAGATCATGGCACTTAAACAGGAACAGGCAAAACAGAGAAAGATAGCACAGAAGAACGAGGCCCTTCGCCGACAAAAGGCACAAGAGACCTGCGGCGGATATATCAACCCTGATCAACTGTCGAACCAGCAGGCGCTTGTAGAAGGTGAAGTCGTCTTTATCGTAGGCGAACATGGTGAGAAGATGTTCGGATATGGTGTGAAAGGCCTTGATGACGGTGAAATCTATTTTATCCGTGACCCCAAAGATTCGGCCAAGTCAGGTGTCCGGGCCAAGGTCTCATGGGAGCTCAAGACAATGGGCCGAACCGAAGCGCTTTCGAAAACGGCTGAAGGCGAATACGGCTATGACAAGAAAAGCAAGACGAAGTTTACGATGGCTCTTTTTGTCAAAGAATGCAAGATATAGGCATTGCGTAAGTGAAAAAGATCTTATTACTAGAAGATGACATCAACCTCAGTGAGACCATCGAAGAGTTCTTGATCGAAGAGGGTTTTGAGGTAGAGTGCGTCTATGATGGTCCCGCTGCAGAGGCATCGATGTATGAGAAGACTTATGACATCTTTTTACTTGATGTCAATGTCCCTCCACCTAACGGGTTTGAGCTTCTAAAGTCATCACGGGAACAAGGGAAGACCACGCCTGCGATCTTTATTACATCCTTGAACTCTACAGAAGACCTTTCTAAAGGCTTTGAGAGCGGAGGAGATGATTATATACGCAAGCCTTTCGCCCTGCACGAGCTTCTGCTTCGTATCAATAACATCTTAAAACGGAACTTCTATCACAACCCTAACGAGGTACTGAGGATCGATGATGAACTGAGTTATGACATACAGGCCGATGAGCTTTTAAAAGGGGGCGTGAAGATCGCGCTGAACAACAAGGAAAAACTGCTCTTAAAACTTTTTCTGCAGCATCCCAATGAGCAGATCACGCATGAGGTGATCAATGACCATCTCTGGGGTTTTGACGAAGAACCCAGTGATACCGCTTTAAGGACATATATCAAGAACTTGCGCAAAGTCTTGGGAAAGGATCGCATTGTCAGTATTAAACGTTACGGCTATAAATACGCCTGAACTTAAGTCCCTACGAAGTTTTATCGCCCTGTACACGCTGATGTGGGTGATTATCCTTATCCTCTTAGCCAGCATCTATTATGAACAGGAAAAAGAGAAGATGCTGGCAGAACATCGACTCTCCATGCAGTTGGTTAACGAGACGCACTACCAAAATATGTTTTATCATTATATAGATTCAGGTGATGAACTTCCTGTGAGTCTGGCCTATCGTACCGCTGTTTTTGATGATAACAAGAAAGTCCTGGCCTCTTATCTTAAGGAAGAGCCTCGCGATTTCTCTAAGTATATCTCCCTTGATGGAGATTATATTCACTTCATCGTTCGTGTCGGTCCCAATGATATGGGGGTTAAATATCTGGTGTATGAGACTGAGGATAACCGCTTGTGGTGGGATGCGATGATCCGCGATATGTTGCTTTACGGAACATTGATCTTCATCTTCATCACCTTTGTGGGGATAATCCTTGTGAAGATCTTTTTACGACCGATGCGTGAAGCGATCAAACTGCTGGATAATTTTATCAAGGACACGACCCACGAACTGAACACACCGGTAGCGGTCATCGTTGCCAACATAGAAGGCGTAGACGTTCAAAAGCTTCCGCAGAAGGATGCCAAAAAGATACGCCGCATCGATATCGCTGCACGTACGATCTCCAACATCTATAATGACCTGACCTATCTCATCTTGCATAATGATATAGCAGTTAAAGACGAGAAGATCAATCTGTCGACATTCCTGTGCGAACGTGTGGATTACTTCAAGGTCGGAATCGAGCAGAAAAAGATCACATTCAGTCGTGAAGTCGATGAAGATGTCATGGTCATAATGGACAGAAACAAGCTGGGCCGGTTGATCGACAACATCATCTCCAATGCGATCAAGTACAACCGCGTAGGCGGAAATATCGATGTCGTACTCACAAAAAAGAGCCTGAAGATCTCTGACAATGGCATAGGGATACCTGCAGACAAGATAGAGCGTATTTTTGAGTGTTACCAGAGGGCCAATGACAGCGTCGGCGGTTTCGGGATCGGTCTAAACATCGTTGCGATGATCGCCAAAGAATACGGTATTGAGATAAAAGTGGACTCTGTTATCGATAAAGGGACATCGATAGAGCTTGTTTTTTAGATTTAACACTTTTGTAACACTTTCATTTTATACTTCCGCATCAATGAGAAGGAAGAATGAATGAACAAACTATTAAACAAGACGATAGCCTTATCGTTAGTGTTAAGCCCAATACTTCTTGCCGAGACTATCGATCTTGAGCAGGCACAGATCGAGGCCTCTGTCAACAGCGTCAAGATCAATGATGTCAGCGGGGAAGAGCTGAAGTCGGCTGACCTTGCAGAGTCCTTGGCTCAAACGGTTCCGAGTGTTTCTTTGGTAAGACGAAGCGGTATTGCGAATGATATCGTTCTTCGCGGTCAGAAAAAAGACAATATCAATATCATCGCGGATGGAACAAAGACGTACGGTGCTTGTCCAAACCGTATGGACCCTGCTACATCTCACATCCTGACAAACAATATCGAGAGTGTTGAAGTTACTGAAGGTCCATATGATGTTGAGAACTTCGGGACGCTAAGTGGTCTAGTTGATATCAAGACAAAAAAACCATCTCAAGAGTTTTCTGGTGAAGTTAATCTGAACGCAGGTAGTTTCAACTATAAAAAAGTCTCTGCTACGGCAAGCGGGGGGACTGATATGTTCCGTGTACTACTTTCTGCTTCAAAAGAGACAAGTGACCAGTACAAAGATGGTGATGGAAACACTTTCTCGGATCAAATTGACAACTACTTTGGCAACCCTGCTTCTGCAGCTTCATATCAAACTCAATATAAAGATATGGATGCTTATGACAAGAAGACTTTCATGGGTAAAATTTTTATCAATCCGACAGACAACCAGGAATTGAGATTTAGCTATATTGCCAATAGAAGTGATGATATTTTATATCCATCTAGTGCAATGGACGCATTATATGATGACTCTGATATCTACAACCTGGAATATTCTATTACAGATATGGGTTCATTCTCTAAAAAACTTGATTTACAGGCTTACCATTCAGAAGTTGATCATCCTATGTCAAATAGATATAGATACCATACAGCAAAACCTGCAATGACAAGCGCATTAACAACGTCTGTAGACGGACTTAGGGTTAAGAACTTGATGGAGCTTGGCGAAGCAGACTTTACAGTTGGATTAGATGCGAGCCGAAGAAATTGGGATGGCAAGTATTTTAATGAAACTGCAGGAGTAACTCTTCCTAACAAAAGTATCAATGATGTTGATACAGACAATGCGGCAATTTTTGCTAAATACGAACAAGGTTTTGGAAAAGTTGATCTTGATGTAGGGCTCCGTTATGATGACACATCAATTGATAATGCCGGTGTTGAGCAGGACAATGATTACAGTTCATTGAATGGATATGCATTTGCTACATATAATGCAGATCAGACAACACAATATTTTGTGGGTGTGGGCAAATCGACTCGTGTTCCGGACGCGAGAGAACTTTATTTCCGTAATAGTCAGAATATGCTTATTGGTACGCCAACACTTGATCAAACAAAGAACTACGAGATTGATCTAGGGGCTAAAAAGCAGTATGAGAATGCCTATGCC
>JBFEYG010000075.1:0-10298 GCA_041562275.1 Sulfurimonadaceae bacterium
CTCTTGGGTAGCAGTCGGCTGAAGTTCAGCACCCCTGCTCTATCCATCAAGGCATGGAGATCGAGTCTATCCACACTGATCTGCTCTATATCAAGATCTGTCTTTTCACTTTTGTGCAGTTCTCCCCCCACTGAAAACGATCTAAAACGCATCCACTCTTCTGCTAAGGCAAGATCCTTCAATGAAAAGTCGGACAGATTTGTGTCAAAATGATCGATTCTGACCTTATCCCCATCTATACGCACATCCTGCATCCCAAAATGAAGATGCTCTACACCTGCTGAAAAGGGCGCTTTTGTATAGTTCTCCTCATACTCAAGCTTGTCTGTCTGAATATCTGCCCTGGCAATGCTAACCTTCCATGGGCTTTTATCTTCTTTCTCGCTCTTATGTTCTTCAGGCTCAGAAGGAGGGAAATATGCCAACCAGTTCAGGACACCGTTTTTGTCTCTGTTTACACTAAGGGAAAATCCGTCTATATTAAACTCGTTTACCTTGATCTCTTTCGATGTGATATTCGCATCACCGCCCAATACCAACAAAGGCAATTTCAACACATCTTCTTTTGTAGCAAGGTCTTGCAGACGCAACTTGTCGATCTGTAGTTTATATTGATTAATATCTATCTGCATCGGATCGGCTGAAAGATCCGCGCTGTAGTGTAATGAAGCATCCAAAGACCCGTCTGCGACAATAAATCCCAATGAGTCTCTAAAATACTTCCACTGTGTATAGAGTCTTCCCGAATGCAGTTCCAGACCGCCTTCCAAACGAAGCGGATCAAGAGAATTAAGCTTGCCTCTGTAGTCGATATATGCCCCGTCATCGATCTCGATATGCAGTGAAAGCTGGTTATCATGTTCTTCCATCGTTGAGAAGTCGCGCAGTCTGAAGTCGATAGGTTCTAAAGATGCTTCAAAAGGTTCTGATCCGGAATCATCGATGAAGTTCACCTTTCCGTGGATAATTGAGAACTTACCCACCAGGATCTTGGGCAGCTGAGAGTTAGAAGTGTCCTTCTCTTCAGGCAGTTTTTTTTCATTCTCCACAAGTAGGTCGGAAAAATTGAATCCGCACTCCTGGTTCTTGTGGATGGTGATAAATGGCGCTGTGATCTCAATCCGTTTGGCTTTCACATGGCCCATTACCAGAGCAAGCGGATCGATGTTAAGGTAAATCTCCTTTGCCCCGGCAAGAGTACGTTCACCTGTACGTCCGTGTACGATTAATTCATTAGCATTCAACTCAAATGTATAGGGATTAAAAGAAACAGACCCCAGCTCTATCTTACGGGCCACCACCTTCTCAAGGTTCAGAACGAGCTCTTTTTTGATGATGCCCGGAAGTACAAAAAAGCCCAATAGACCATACAGAAGAAAGAGGGCGAGGAATATTTTGAGGAGAAGTTTCGTTGTTTTCATTGTCAAGACCTAATATATAGAACTAAGTCATTGTAACATTTTTTATGCGTACGTATTAAAGAGTGAAAGTTTTTTTTCTGATATTAGTTAACATCAAAGCGAAGGGGCTTACTTACTCTTCTTTTTCCTTGCGCTTTGCATAGTTGGTCGCACTGACGACATCCCCGATGATGGCACGGTGGTAGCCGTAAGGATTCTTGATATGGCTGATCACATAGCGTCCGCCGGAAGTCGTCAGTACTTCCAGTGTTCCCACATCGATCAGATTCTTAAAGCGTTCATTGATAGGCTTGATATAGATCGTCCTGATCTCTTCAAGCTTCACCGGCAGGATCTCGCGCTTTTTGTATCCCTTGTGTATGATAAGTCTCTCTTGCGTCAAGATGCAATGGTAAAACTTTTTTTCCCGTATCTCATGCATATGCACATAGAAAGTGCGTATGACAAGGACTATCCCTATCACACCGATCTCAGCCTCATAACCGATAAAAAGAAGTAATGCTCCCAGTGCATAGAGCGAAAGGATATCAATATAAAAGGTCTTGGAGATATCTGCAGAGACGAGGATGGATTCTTCAGGATGTAAGATTTTTTCTATTGCCTGCATTAAACTTTCCAAAAGAAGTGATGAGACGAGGTCTCTTTGAATACTTAAATAAAGACAGACCTAAGCGTGCCGACACGCTTAGAACTACATTACAAAGACAGTCGGTACGATCAACGGATATTTCTTCATCTTACGGTAAATATGCTTACGCACAACTTGACGAAGATCATTTTCCAAGGCTCTTTGGTTCTCGATCAGACCCGGTTTAAGGTTAAGCAGGAAATGCTCCAGGACATCTTCCATCTCTTTTGAGAAAGCCTTGTCATTCTTATCGGCGACAAGACCGAATGAGGTCACACGCGGCTTAGAGATAAGACATGAGTCCGTCTCGCCTACCTGAGCGACGATCATTACGATACCTTCACCTGCAAGTTTCTGTCTGTCGATAACAATGTCATCAGCGATCTGGTGATTGTTCTGATTATCGATGTAAGTCTTGCCTGATTTGACCTTTTTGACCTTACGCATATATTTAGGGCTGACTTCAATCGTCTCTCCGTCACCCATGATAAGGATATTTCGTTCAGGAATACCACACTGGATACCTGTCTCGCTGTGCTTCATCGTATGGTTGTACTCACCGTGGATCGGCAGGAAGAACTTAGGTTTAGTCAAACGCAGCATAAGCTTCTGCTCTTCTTGGGCAGCGTGACCTGAAACGTGGATGTCTCTTGCCTGCTCGACTCTTGCACCTGCACGCTGAAGGTGGTTCAACATGCCCGAGATAGAACCTTCATTACCCGGGATCGCACGTGATGAAAGTACGATAGTGTCCGCAGGTTTGATCTTGATATGTCTGTGCTCGCCTGTTGCCATTCTGAACAAGGCCGAAGACGGTTCACCCTGAGAACCCGTCGTGATGATCATGACTTTTTTATCCTCAAGACGGCTTATGTCATCCGGATCGACAAAGATCTTCTTGTCAAGACGGATATAGTCATACGCCATAGCCACTTCAAGGTTTCTCTCCATCGAGCGTCCGATAACACAGATCTTTCTGTCATACTTAAGGGCATACGCAATAGCCTGCTGCAAACGGTGGATGTTCGAACTGAATGTTGAAAGGATAACACGCCCTTCTGCCTTGGCAAAAAGTCTGTCAAGACCCGGTGCAACAGAAAGTTCAGATGGTGTCATACCCGTGTTATATGAGTTAGTTGAATCCGAAAGAAGACACAAGACACCCTGCTCACCATAATGGGCAAGTCGGTGAAGATCAGCCGGATATCCGTCAACCGGAGTATGATCGATCTTGAAGTCACCCGTATGGATGACCGTACCTGCTTCTGTCGTGATCGCCAATGACGAAGAATCGATAATAGAGTGTGTCATGTGCATCCACTCAACCTCAAAGTCCTTACCGATCTTATAGACTTTACGCTTCTCGATAGGACGGAAAAATGATTTGTGCTGTTTGATATGGTGTTCATCAAACTTATTTGCGATCATTGCCAACGGGAAAGCCGTTCCGTATAATGGGAACTGCATCTCTTTGTAGAAATACGGTACTGCACCGATATGATCTTCGTGAGCATGCGTGATGATAACGGCAACGATCTTATCCTTGATCTCACGAATATATGAAAAATCCGGGACCAGGATATCTACACCGTGCATCTCTTCATCCGGAAATGACATCCCGATATCGACAAGGATAGCTTCGTTTTCCGTCTCAATGACAGTGATATTTCCGCCGATCTCGTTTAGACCGCCTAGTGGAGTGATACGTACGGCTGCTTTAGTATTTAGATCAAGTTTATTATGCGGGTTAAGACGTTCTTTGTGAACCTCTTGGTTTCTTATCACACATTCTTTAAGCAGTTTGTCTGCAGGAACACCACCCGGATTGAATCCGCGGCGAAAACGGTTTTTATTTCCGCCACTGCCGCCTTGACGATTTTGTGCATTTCCAGCTTGACGGTTTCCGCCTTGGCGATTCCCGCCCTGACGATTTTGACCTTGGCGGCTTGCACCTTCAGCCTTGTTGCCATCTACTTCTTTTGCCGGTACATTTCCGTCAGTAGACTTTTCCTGAGGCTTTCTGTTGCCCTGTGGACGACGGTTTCTGTTGCCCTGCGGGCGTCTTCTGTTACTTGTTTCGTTTTGAGGACGACTTTCTGTCCCGCTTGCTGCTGTTGTGTTGTTGTTCTCTTCCATCCAAACTCCTTGGTAATTTCTTATAGAGTTGGTGATAATCAGCCGTTGTTGTCTGATGCGGACGAGTTGTGGGAATCAAGCTCATAGATTCCATAGCATTAATGACCTCTTCTTTGTCATACACGGCTGAAAGATTTTTAAGCAGAGTCTTGCGCGGCTGAGCAAAAGCCACACGCAACATATCTTCAAATCCCGTGTCGGTACTGCGGTTTTCACGTTTTACGATCTTCAATACAGCCGAATGTATCTTCGGCGGCGGGTTAAACGCTTCAGGCGGTACTTCTATAACAATGCTGGCATCTCCTACCGTCTCAGTGATGACGGAGAGTGAGCCAAAGTCTTTATCGCCAGGTTTAGCAGAAAATTTTTCTGCGACCTCGCGCTGAACCATAACGAGTAAAGATTGACAATGAGGATCGGCTAATGCTTTTAAAATAATATTCGTCGCAATATAATAGGGCAGATTCGCCACCAGATCATAATCGCTGTCTAATAAATCAGCCTTCCAGTGCTCAAGTACATCGCCGCAGCGAAGCTCGAATCTACCGGTATTCATCTCTTCTTTAAACTCTTCGTTAAGGAGCTTACACAAATCGGTGTCCACTTCAAAAGCAATAACGCTTTTGACGTTCACTAAATGTTTAGTCAAATCACCTAAGCCAGGCCCGATTTCAGCAATGATGTTATCATTATGGGGCATCGCTTCGACAATTTTTCTGACAACACTTTCATCAATAAGAAAGTTCTGTCCAAACTTCTTTTTAGCAATCACATCTTTTTTCATTAAACAGAAGAATAGCTAAAAAGAGCTTATACTTATACCAGATAAGTATTAATCAAGGTAAAGTTTATCTTTTTTCGCTTAAATTTAAGGTCTTAATATTATCTATTTTTATAAAACAGGGTAATTTGGATGGATTTTCCTCACAAATTCATGATCTTTTTTAGAGGTTTTACAGCTTTTTATGGCGCAAAAAAAGCCCGTCTTACTGTTGAGGCTCTTCTTCCAAGACCTCTGAGGGTATGATGTACTCTTGGCAATCCTCTTGTTTAGGTATATAAATCCTGTCCGTTCTGAAGTCGTCATGCTCTTCATTGTAATAGACTTTGTAGAGATACTTTGCCCTGTAGGTACCGTCTTTGCTCTCTTCGATCACTATGATCCTGTCTTCTTCATACAGTTCAAAAATAAGCCGTCTCTGATCGTTCTCTATGACCAGAGTCTCCATATCCGGCATAAAAAGCTGGTCCGGTCTAAAGAAGTCTTTTGGATAAGTCGCGCAATAGTACTTGACATACCCGCTGTAGGAACTGATGATGGTACGTAGGTTAAAGCGTTCATAGAACTCATACGGGTTGATGACAAAAGGAGGCGTTATCCCCGGTGCTTTTGGTGAGCATGAAGTAAGCAGAAGCAGCAGCACACTTAAAATAATCGTTTTCATAATGAAAGTATATCACCTGTGCAGCATATCTTCATAATAGCTCCCTATACCAAATCCTTAATATCTAAACTAAATAAAACTTTGCCGATCTTCATTAAGTCATCCCTTATTTAAGCTAAAGTACACTAATGCCATAAGGATGGCTTATGGACGTCAACAATGATCTTCTCGCTCAAAATATTGAAGAGACGATATCAGTATTTAGAGAACTTTATGCGATAGATGATTGTCATATCTTTTTTTCCAGCAAGGAGGATGCCCAGCTTTTTTGTAATGAGCAGCTTGATCTGCTGAACATCTTCACCAGTGTGGATTTGCAGAAGATAAAGGAAGCTGCTAGGAAAAAAGCCGCATTTGACATCCAATCCGACATTCCCTACGTCATCGCAATCGAGATATTGACATCGTTTAAAAAATCAATGTTGGAAAAACTGCTCAAGTACCCTTCAAGCCAAATGTCCAACACCTTTTATGAAATGATCAATGCAGCAGAGAACTGTATCGCACAGTCCTATCTTAATTTTGAACTCGATAAGCTCGTGACCTTTAACAAGATACGAATGGAAAGCATCAACAGGCTTTCCAACAATACGACGCTTCATCTCTATGAAGCCCATCTTCTCTGGCTGGATCAGCTTATATTCGCACTAAGGACTACGGATGCAGAGAAGATGCCGGAGCTGCACCCGCAAAAGTGCATCGTTGGAAAGTGGCTGACTTCAAATGCCTATGAAGTGATCACGGACAAAACAGTTTTGGAAGAGTTTACCATCTTGCACAAGAACCTGCACTTCATCGGGAAAAAGATCCAGCTCAGTTTTTCACATAAGCCTATTGATTTTCATGTCCTTATGCTGCTGCTGAAAAAAGTCGAGACTTTGTCACTTTCTATCGGCATAGAACTTTCGATCATCAGCAATGTCAACTTTCAGGCATCCGCATCCAAAGATCCTTTGACCGGAACATTAAATCGTCAACTTCTCTTTCATATCTTTTCTACCCAATTTGAAGTCTCAAGAGCGGTTGAAAAAAAGTTCTCTCTCGTCATGGCCGATCTTGATGACTTCAAGTTTATCAACGATACCTATGGGCATGTGGAAGGAGATAGGGTTCTCAGCTCTTTTGCTTCGATGGCAATGCATACCCTGCGTGATTCGGATTTCGTTATCCGCTTCGGAGGGGAGGAGTTTTTACTCATCCTTCCGACGACAGAGCTTGATGATGCCCTCAAACTCGCTGAAAAGTTAAAAGATGCCACCCACTTTCTGCATACGCAACATAAACTGAAAAAAGAGATATCGGCAAGTTTCGGAGTACTGGAGATCTCCCCTGACGCTCAAACCGAACTCAGTGAGGCATTGATGGCAGAGTACATAGACAAAGTCGATCAGGCCCTCTACTTTGCAAAAAAGAACGGCAAAGACCAGGTTTCATCCCTTAATAGTGCTAACCTGAAATAAAAAGATGGTATCGCTTATCTTCTAAAGACTCTCCAAATCCCATCACAGGAGTATCTGCGCGTTGCTCCTCTTTTGTATAGGAGATGCAGAGCTCATACATCATCGCTTCGTTACTGAGCACATTTAGTCTTTCCAAAAGAACTCCCACATTTAATCCCTCTTCCTTCCCCAGAAAAAAGAATACCTTCCTCGCCTGCTCATCCACCCTAAGCGTGCTTATATTGCTCTGCCATAAGGGAGTGAACTCTCCATTTTCGTTTTCGTGCAGTCCCATTGCACTGAGCTTGAAACCAGCCTCATTCCTTATGGACTCACGGATATCTTCTATTAGGTCAATAATTACTTTCATAAAAGGATTATACCTTTTCCGATAGACTTCCGGCAAAGCCGCAGAAGCAACAAGAAACTGTCATGAAAAAAGAGAGACCCTGTGTATAAAGACTTTCATGAAAAAATAAATCATTTGAATGACGGTACTTATGACGTCTATTTTCATGAAAAACGCTACCTTCTTAGCAAACAGACCCTGCTCGAAGGTAAACTTATCAAACTTTATGCCCAAGAGCTGGGAGGAAAAGACTTCATCTCTTTGAACTATTATCCCGAGATAAAAGAAGGCCTGCTGAGACCCTGCGAGATGCCCGTGCAAAAGGTTGTCGATTTTATACTCGAGCTCAGAATCTTTTATGGATTTCCGCAAAAATGAGCGATTTTTAAGAGATAAGGACCTATAATGAAACACACTATTATTATTTCAGGTTGACTATGTTTCGTACCCTCTTTATCCTTTTTATGATGACCCTCTTTAGCTTTGCAGATGAATACCCGAAGTTCTTTGCCCAACTGGGGACACCTCTGTATGAAGCAGACAAGGCCTTTACCCGTCTCATTTCTTTGGAAGGGATGCAAGAGAAGAGTGAGCTTTATCACATAGAAGCCCAAAAGCTTTTACATTTTGCCCAAGACCTTGAAAAAGAACCTGAAAAACTGGCTGCCAAACGAAAGACCTATGTCAAACGTCTGCGTGCACTCCAAAAAGTGCACGATGAGATCTTGCGTATTGTCAATGCCAATCTTCTTAAAAGCATCGATACAGATAATTATCCTCACTTTTATGCCATCATCGATTCGGGTATTGATGCTATCTTGGAAAATCCTGTCATCCGCAAACGTGTCATGGCCTATTATATTGGGCACCGTACACGCGGAAAACTCACCGCATTGGACAATATCTATGCGACACTGGACTCCGATACTTCCTTAAAAGAGTATGTCAAAGGACACTTGCCCAAGATCGAGTTGATACCATCCACTTATTCCTCCGGAGGGAATGTTCATAAGACACAGTTCTCAAAAAATGAAAAGCTTGCTTATCTGGCAGACGGGAACCACTGCTTCAAAGTCGTCGATGCGCATGACTTTGCAACTGCCTCGGAGTTCGGCTCTTATGAGTTCCCCGAAAGCGAATGTGCACTTATGGACATCACCATCTCTTCCGACTTCAAATATATCTTTCTCAGTGACCTCAGAAACGGTTTTGCGATCATTGATGTCAGTTATGCGATAGCCCCGCTTCTTCAGGGTCAGTACAGCCAGATCAAAGCCCTGGCATCGCTTGCCTCTACCGATGGACAGATCGCCTATGTCGTCCAGCATGAACGCGGTCTGAGTATCCTTGATATCTCGAACAAAGAGGAGCCCAGACTTCTGGCAAACTACAACCATGGTCTGAGCATAAACAATATCGCTCTGGATGAAGCGCATTCACGTCTCTATCTTGCCCACACGAAAGGGCTGAGTGTTTTGGATATCTCTATGCTTGGCAATCCGAGAGAAGTCTTAAGTTTTGAAGTCGAAGGCGGATCCAACCATGTTGCTCTCTCCCCCACAAAGAAGATAGCCTACCTCGCTTCGCAGCTAAGCGGTGTGCAGGTCCTTGATATTTCCGATGAACACAACCTTACGCTGATATCCAACTATCAGACACCCCATGATGCCCACCACCTGACACTGAGCAAGGACGAGAGCACACTGTATATCTCCTCTTTACATGATGGCGTACACAAGGTCGATGCCAAAGATGCAAGCTATCTCAAACATATACTCACCTACAAGGTCGAAAAAGAAGCATCCGCCTTCAGCACACAACTCGACAAAGATGAAAAAAATCTTTTTATCTCCTATGGGGAAGCCGGTCTAGCGAAGATTGAATTGACACAATAAATCCGGTTCTAGATCGATCACACAACTTATCCATAAGCCAAGCTAGACTATAATACGGCTATTCAAACTCCCCAGTAAAGAGGAATAGATGGACTATTTTGCAAAACGTATCATTCCCTGCCTTGATGTCAAAGACGGCCGTGTCGTCAAAGGTGTCAACTTCGTCGGGCTCAAAGATGCAGGTGACCCTGTTGAAGTCGCCAAGCGCTACAATGACGAAGGTGCCGATGAGATAACATTTCTGGACATCACCGCATCAAGTGACAACCGAGAGACGATCACGCATATCGTTGAAAAAGTCGCAAAAGAGGTCTTTATACCTTTGACTGTCGGCGGCGGGATCCGTAAGCTTGAAGACATCTATAAACTCCTGAATGTCGGATGTGACAAAGTCAGTCTCAACTCGGCCGCTATCAAACGTCCCGAGTTCATCAACGAAGGCGCCAAACGTTTTGGTTCGCAGTGTATCGTTGTCGCTATTGACGTGAAAAAGACCGGTGACCACTATAATGTCTATCTGAACGGCGGACGTGTGGATACCGGCATAAACGCGCTTGACTGGGCCAAAGAAGCCGTTGACCGCGGTGCTGGCGAGATCCTTCTGACCTCTATGGATGCAGACGGGACCAAAGCCGGTTTTGATATTCCCATCACGGAACAGATCAGCAGACTTGTCAATGTCCCGATTATCGCCAGCGGCGGAGCAGGGACGATGGAACACATCAAAGAGGCCTTTGAACATGGAGCCGATGCAGCCTTGGCTGCTTCCATCTTCCACTACAAAGAGATCGACATCATGGATCTGAAACACTACCTCCATGATCACAATATACCAGTGAGGTTATAAGATGATTATATGTGCAGGAAACAACGAAACCTTTAGTTTTGCAACGCCTATGGGTGTGGGAATGGTAGAGACCGCCATGAACCTGACACGTCTGTGTCTGTTTGACAAACCCGAGTTTATACTCTTTGTCGGTACGGC
>JBFEYG010000076.1:0-10214 GCA_041562275.1 Sulfurimonadaceae bacterium
ACACAGGTGAAGTTGAAGAGTGCTTTGTAAAAATCGACTTCAAAGCTAAAAAAATTTTAAATACATTAGGTTCGCAGTTTAAAATAGATACTGAAGCACATAATTACCATAATATACGGCCTAAAGTATGGAATGCAATGAGTTTTGATGATGCGATTAAATTATTTTATGGAGATACAAAACTTATTAGTGCACATAATAATATGTTTTTTAATAACTATCTGCATGAACTACCGACCAATAATCCTATGCGTTTGAATATTAAGTCTGTTAAGGACATGGAGTCATTGATGATATTGGCTACGGGAAAAAAGGGTGTTGTAAAAGCTATTATAAGGATTCCAAATAGTGATAGCGTTTATCATCGGAATGAAACTATATCTATAGATGTGCCATCTCTTTCTTTCAAAAGATCAGCGGATGTGACCGTTGTTTATCGTATGAGGAATGGAAAAGTATATCGACAAGAAATTCCTACTCAAGGAGGGTGGAGTATAGAAAGTGATAATGAAATGCCTACCTATCATATTGAACTATTGGAAGAATGACTTTTTATTTGAATATAAAATATCAGAATAAAGAAAAATAATTTAAAAAAATTTGGAGATTAATAGACGAAGAAAAAATAAAAGGGGAAACCCCTTTTATGTAAAAGGTCTGTAGAGGACTACAGGTCACCCTCGTGCTTACCAAGATACTCAGCAACACCATCAGTTGTTGGCTTCATACCTTCATCACCTTTCTTCCAACCCGCAGCACATACTTCACCATGTTCGTTAGTGAAAAGCATTGCGTCAACCATACGGATCATCTCGTCGATGTTACGTCCTAGTGGAAGGTCGTTGATCACTGCGTGGCGGATAGTACCGTCTTTGTCGATTAGGAATGAACCACGTAGAGCAACACCACCGTCAAGAAGTACGTCGTATGCTTTAGCGATCTCTTTTGTAAGGTCAGCTACCAGTGGGTATTTGACTTGACCGATACCACCTTCGTTTACCGGAGTGTTCTTCCATGCGAAGTGAGAGAATTGAGAGTCAACAGATACACCGATTACATTGATACCACGATCTTTAAACTCTTGTAAACGGTGATCGAATGCGATGATTTCAGATGGACATACGAAAGTAAAGTCTAGTGGGTAGAAGTATAGAACTGTACCGTTTTCACCGAAGTTTTCGTATAGGTTGAAATTATCAACGATTTCGTTGTTTCCAAGTACTGTTGTGGCTGTAAAGTCTGGCGCTTTTTTTGTTACTAGCATTGAGCTGTCCTTTTGTGTTTTTGATATTTGGGGATTTTAGCACAAGAAAACTAAAGTTTATATCATGCGTAAATGTAAGAAAAGCAATTTAGTTTGTATTAAAGTAGAGAGTGCGTAAAGTACGGTTTCGCTTTGCGCTATAATGCGAAGATATTTAAGAAAAAGGAACTTATCGATGACTAAAGAGTATTTATTTACTTCCGAGTCTGTAACGGAAGGACATCCGGATAAGATGGCAGATCAGATCTCTGATGCGATTTTAGACTATATCATAGAACGTGACCCGGCTGCACGTGTGGCATGTGAGACTATGGTCTCAAACGGTTTTTGTATGATCTCGGGAGAGATGAAGACAACAGCCTATGCGCCCATACAGGATATCGCCAGAAATGTGATCCGTGAGATTGGTTACACCGATGCGACCTATGGATTTGACTACAGAGCTGCAGCTGTTTTGAACGGTCTTGGCGAACAATCCCCTGACATCAACCAGGGTGTCGATCAGGCGGGCGGAGATATAGGTGCAGGGGATCAGGGTCTGATGTTCGGTTATGCTTGTAACGAGACAAAGACATTGATGCCGCTTCCTATCTACCTGGCACATAAACTGACACAGCGTTTGGCTCAGGTACGAAAAGACGGGATTATCTCTTATCTGCGTCCTGATGGAAAAGCTCAGGTAACGGTCAAGTATGTGGATGGTAAACCTGTGGGTGTGGATACGGTTGTCGTTTCGACACAGCATGCACCCGAAGTCACTCAAGAACAGTTGAAAGAAGATGTTATCGAAGAGGTGATCAAAGCGGTTATCCCTAAATCATTATTAGGTAAAGAGGTTAAGTATCATATCAATCCGACAGGCAAGTTTGTTGTCGGGGGGCCTCAGGGGGATGCAGGATTGACCGGCAGAAAGATAATTGTAGACACTTATGGGGGGTCTTGTCCGCATGGAGGAGGCGCTTTTTCAGGAAAAGATCCGACCAAGGTCGACAGATCTGCGGCCTACGCTGCCCGCCATATCGCCAAGAACTTTGTTGCTGCAGGTGCTTGCGACAAAATAACGATCCAGATATCGTATGCAATAGGGGTGGTGCAGCCTGTTTCTATCATGGTAGATACTCATGGCACAGCTGTGGTAGAAGAAGAAAAGATCGAGGCATGTATAAAAGATCTTTTCGATCTGAGTCCAAAAGGAATCATAGAAAGTTTGAACCTTCTGCGTCCGATATACCGTCGTACGGCGGCTTATGGCCATTTTGGACGGGAAGAAGATCTCTTCACCTGGGAGAAAACTGACAGGAAAGATGAGATAAAAAGTTACTTAGGGCTTGAAGCCTAAAAGTTAAGCACTGATTTTTGTTAATATTCAAATTTTTTTGCTATAGTAACGTTAACATTTTAAATTAGGAGAAATAATATGGCAGTAATTATTGGAGATACTTGTATCAACTGTGCAGCTTGTATTGATGAATGTCCAGTAGAGGCAATCGTTGACGAAGATGATAACCCAACGGGTGAGGAACTTTACTACGTTTATCCAGATAAATGTGTAGAGTGTGTAGGTCACCACGACGAACCAGCATGTGCAACAGCATGTCCAACAGAGGGTTGTATCACTTGGGATATGCCATTTGATGCGGCTCACAAAGACTTCTTTGCAGGTGCTAACTATGTAGATGGTCTAAATTACGTAATGGAAGATGCTGATGCTGAAATGCCATTCCGTGATGATATCTCTGACGATATTCGTAAGAACCGCGGAAACGTTGTAGACTAGTCTTTCAACATTTCTTTATTAGATGAAACCCCGTTTCGGGGTTTTGTTCTCACTCTTTTTCAACATTAAAATCACTCTATATCAGCTACAGAATAGATTCTTTTTTACTCTTTAAATGAAGAAAATGCTATAGCAGAAATTGTTAAGATTCATCTCTCTGATGATGTTATGCAAGTCATGTTGATCTTGTCAAGTCGTTTGCAGATACGCTTCTTTAAAAGAGTAAAATATTTTTTCGGAACGCTTCTTTTTGAGACTCATATTTGATCTTATTCCTTCTTTTTTCACTTTAAATAAAAAAACAATAATATTTACGATATAATTGCGGTTCTATTTTTATTTAGGAGCCTTGATGGAACAGACACTATCAATCATTAAGCCTGACGCAGTTGCTAAGGGTGTTATCGGTAAAATCATAGATCGTTTTGAATCTAACGGTCTTCGTATCGCTGCAATTAAAAAAATGCAACTTTCACAAGCTGACGCAGAAGCATTCTACGCAGTACACTCTGAGCGTCCTTTCTTCAAAGACCTTGTTGACTTCATGATCTCTGGTCCTGTTGTAGCAATGGTACTTGAAGGCGAAGGTGCAATGGCTAAAAACCGTGATCTTATGGGTGCTACTAATCCTCAAGAAGCTGAGCCGGGCACTATTCGTGCTGATTTCGCTGACAGTATTGATGCCAATGCTGTTCACGGATCTGACTCTGTAGAAAATGCAGCAAATGAGATCAAATTCTTTTTCTCGGACAGAGAAATCGTATAAATTATGAAAATCGGCTTTAATAAGGTCGGTTCAACGGCCATCCCTTTTGAAGTGTCAAAAGAGAATCTGAGTTTTTCGGGGACATTGGAGAAATTCAGTCGTTCTTTGATAGAATTAGAGGCTAAAATCACGGGTGAGGTGTCAATCCCTTGTGATCTATGCGCTGAAGAGATCGTCAGATCTCTGAACGAAAGCGTTAGATTCCGTCTAAGTGACGGAATATACAAAGACGATGATCATGAATATGAGATCGTCGAAATAGAAAATTCGATGATCGATCTGGATGAGATTCTAGATTCTGAGATCGAGTTATACAAAAGCAACTATTTTTGTTGCAAAAATTGTCAAAATTAAATAAGGAGAAAACACTATGGCAGTACCTAAAAGAAGAGTATCGAAAACACGTGGTGCGAAGCGTCGTACTCACTATAAGATCGCATTAGCTCGTCCGGTTAAAGACAAAGATGGCACGTGGAAACTTCCACACCACATCAACCCTACAACAGGTGAGTATAAATAGTCAATGGTGAAAATTGCTATTGATGCAATGGGCGGGGACTTCGGTCCCGAACCAATTGTAAAAGGAACCATCGAAGCGCTTAAAGAGAAGAAGTTCGAAGCTATTCTTGTTGGAAACAAAGATGAGATTTTATCTTTATTACCTAAAGGCTATAAAGATAAGATTTCTATTGTAGAAGCCTCTGATGTTATTAACATGAGCGACGCGGCAACAGATGCTTTAAAGCGCAAAGAGAGTTCGATTTTTAAAGCAGTTGAACTGGTCCGTGAAAAAGCGGCTGACGGTGTTGTCTCAGCAGGACATTCGGGTGCGACGATGACGGTTGCCACTTTACGACTTGGACGTCTGAAAGGTGTCTCACGACCGGCTCTTGTGACACTGATGCCTGCTCAGGCCAAGACAAGAACTGTCTTGCTTGATGTTGGTGCCAATGTGGACTGCAAGCCTGAACATCTTCGCGAGTTTGCGGTTATGGGTGACTTTTATGCCAGAGATATGCTGGGTATTAAAAACCCAAGCATAGGTCTTCTTGCTAATGGTGAAGAAGAGAGTAAAGGTAATGAAGTCACTAAAGATGCCTTTAAACTTCTCAAAGGGTATGAAGGTTTCAAGGGTAATGTGGAAGGTGCAGATATCTTTAACGGTTCGACCAATGTAGTGGTCTGTGACGGTTTTATCGGAAATCTTGTACTTAAGACATCTGAAGGTGTAGCCTCTACTATCTCTTTTTTCATCAAAGACTATATCCGTAAATCGCCGATCGCGATTACGGGAGCACTCTTGATGAAAAGAGTGTTTAAGTTGCTTAAAAAAGAGATCGATTATGCTGAGATTGGAGGGGCACCTCTTATCGGTATTAAAGGGTGTGCGATTGTCTCTCATGGCAAGTCCAATCCGAAAGCAATCAAAAATGCTATTTTTCAAGCGATCCGATATGTCGATACCGGCGTAAACGAACACATTGAAGCACGTTTAGAAAAACTCAATCCAAAGGACTAAGATGTACGCAGCCTTCCGCTCAATTGGTGCTTATGTACCTGAAAAGGTATTGACCAATGAAGACCTTGCACAGATGGTTGATACAACAGATGAGTGGATTACTAAACGTACAGGCATCAAAGAACGTCGTATAGCAGCAGCCGACGAGACAACCTCTGACATGGCTGTTAAAGCAGCGGAAAAAGCGATCGAGCGTTCCGGGCTTAAAAAGTCTGATATCGATATGATCGTTGTCGCGACAATCTCGCCTGACTATTTCAATATGCCTTCGACTGCAACGGTGGTCGCTCATAAGATGGGTCTGGGGAAGGTGACGGCTTTTGATATCTCAGCTGCATGTACCGGTTTTATCTATGTTCTCTCTATTGCAAAAGCCTTTATCGAATCAGGTATGAAGAAAAATGTCCTCATTATTGGAGCGGAAAAGATGTCTGCTATCACAGATTACAGCGACCGCGGGACCTGTATTCTTTTCGGTGACGGTGCAGGTGCAGCGGTTATTTCTGCGACGGAAGAGAAAGAGAATGCGATTATTGATTTGCATACTGCCTCGGACGGAAGTCTGGGAGATTTCTTGATGACACCAGACGGTGGGACAGGAAATCCGCACCAGGCGGAACTGAAAGCAGAAGCTTCATTTATTCAGATGAAAGGCAATGAGACTTTCAAGATCGCAGTGCGAACCTTGACCAATGATGTGGTCGATATTCTTCAACATAATGATATTGCTGCCGGGGAGATCACCCACTTCATCCCGCATCAGGCAAACTATCGTATCATCAAGGCTGTAGGCGATGCATTGAAACTTGCCGACGAACAAGTGGTACTGACAGTTCACAAGTATGGAAATACTTCCGGCGCTTCTATTCCGATGGCAATAAACGACCTCTATGAAGAAGGTAATCTCAAAACGGGTGATCTTATGCTTCTGGATGCCTTTGGTGGTGGATTGACATGGGGTTCTGCACTTCTGCCTTTTGCAGGAAAGTAATACTTCAGTAATCTAGCCGCATTATAATCTCGGCATATAAATGCTGATATTGCTCTTACCTGTTTTCTATTATCAGATTTTGTTTGTTTTTTACCCATATTAAAGTTCTATTATTTTATAAAAAATGGTACTATAAGCCCATGAGAAAAATGAGCCATATTCTTTTACTTTTTTTTCTGTTGTCTGCCGGGCTCTTTGCCAACGAGCCTTTGATCACCAAAGAAAAAGCACCATTGTCTGTCGCTTTGCCGCTTCTGAATAGCATTGATCAGTATGCGATCATAATCGGAAGCGGACCTACGCATATGTATGCTTTTATTGATCCTGTCTGTCCGCGTTCTCGTGAGTTTGTCTCAATGATCTTTGAGAGCGAAAAGATGCAGGAACGTTACACCTATCATTTCTTTCATTATGAGCTTGCACGTTTTCATTCAAAAAACTTGATCGCGACAGTTTATAGTGCGAAAAGACCTTTGGAGATGATGAAGACGATCATGGTGGATCAAAAGGAAGTCTCCGTATTGACGACATTTAATTCTGACATCACCAAGGAGATCAATGCGATTGCAAATGTGGCTGAAAAACTTGATATCTATAAACGACCTTATCTCTTCGTCGTTAAACCTCAAAAAGGAGGTCAATAATGTATTATGATACACCGTCTGTTGGACCATATATTGATTTTTTAAGAAAAAACCGTGTTTTGATCATCGTATTTACCTTTACTTTGGCTATTTTTGCCTTTCTCTTTATTAACCCTAATCTATTTAGTTCAGACGAGCGTATTTGGCTTCAGGACTCTTTGGAGCTCGAAAGAACGAAAGAACAGGATCTGGAATCAAAACATGTGACGAAAATAAGCCTTCATGTTCCTAGTATAGATGCGGAGTCTATAAAAGTCTTCAAGCACTTGGAAAAGGAGCTGCATGAGTTTAAAGAGATATCATATGTCTCTTCGCTTTTGTCCCAAAAATATTTTTACAACCATAAGGACTCGGTTGACTCTCAACTTCTTAAAGTGATTGAAACGGACGGACTGAAAAATGAAGAGTTAAATGCCTTTATTCATAATTTCTCTTCTCTGTATAAGGCCTATGTCAATCTTGAAGAAAAGACGTTTATCCTTTATGTCTTTACTAAAGAGAGTTTTGACTACAGAAACTTAAAATCAAAGTTCAACATTGATATCGAGCAGATCAGCAGTGCAGACGACAAATGGGAATATCTTGTATTTGTCCTGATATCGGCTTTGATCATTATCTTGTTATTTAGGCTGATCTTCAAGAGTTTTGCCGGTTCGATCACGGCAGTTACTGTCATAGGACTTACGCTTCTGTTCTCGGCAGGCTTGGTTCAGCTCTTGATGCCAAATGTGGCTATTCATATTGCGATGTCCTTGATCATCGTCAGTATATCCTTGCTTGATTATCTTTATTTTTATTATCGTTGGCATGTGTCACAATATAACTCTGACCCTGCACGTGCGTTGATCAAATCACTTGATAGAAATCTGAAACCGGCATTCTGGACGACGACCATCACGGTGGTCGGCCTGGCTTCTTTGCTCTTGATCGATTCTAATGTTATCCGTGTTTTGTGTCTGAGTGCTATCTCAGCATCGAGTATTGCGTATCTTTTAAATATTACTTTGCTTCCGGCAATGCTCAGCTTCTTTCATATTGAACATCCAAAAGTCTCTTATGGACGCTATTGTTACTATTTCGCCAACAAGGAGTTGAATTATAAGCGTCCTTATCTATACGGTTTTGTACTTGTCTCTGTTGTGGTGATCTCATTTGTGGCCTATACTTTTTTGACGGATCCAAACCGGTTTATCTCCAATAACAACTCACACAATGTGATCAGCTTTGAAGTGACTTATGAAGATATAGATACATCAACGATCGAAGCGCTTTATCGGCTTGAGAACATGATGAGACGAAAGTTTGAGACGATTGAGACGATTGAGTCGATTGCGACTACCGTAGACAAGCTGCTTGATATAAAACAATCCCACCTTCCGATCAATGAAGGGTCTTTACAGGAGGCTCTATTTTTTATACAGATGTACGGACTGGACGAAAAGCTTATCCATCATAAGAGCCTGCCTGTAACCATCATATTGAGCAAAGACTCAAAAGAAAAAGCGGATCTGCTGAAGTGGTTGAGCAGTTATGATCAACTCTCTTTGTATTTTAATGATGTCGATACTTTGGTATCCATGGTCAAGATGAAGAACTCACAGGTGTTGCTGTTTACGGTATTGACTGCGGTGCTTATCATCGCCTCGGCCATGGGGTTTATTTTCAGAAACGTCTATATGGTGGTCGTGGCATTTTTGGCGAGTACTATTCCTATGGCCTGGTTCTCATTTGCCATGTATGTTTTGCATCTTTCATTCTCACTTGAAGTCTTGATCGCGATGATCATCTCCTTGGGGCTTGCATCGGATGCAACGATACACTTCGCTTATAAGTATTGGAGAGCACGGTTTTTCGGACGGAATAAGAAACATAGCCTTGAAATAGTGTTTTTTTACGGCGCTATCCCGGTTATCATTGGAAGTCTTGTTCTGGCCGTGACCTTTTATGGGCTCTCGTTTTCTAATGCTCTGACACTTCAGCTTATCGGCCAGTATTCAGCGATCTTAATACTTATGTCTTTGGCAGTTGATCTTTTCATACTTCCGATCTTGCTGCTTGTGACAGATAAGTTTTTTCAGCAGGGTATTAGCAATACAAAGGAATAATAGGTGATACTCAAAAGGCTGAAACATGAGTCTAATTAAACAAAACTTGCAAAACGACTGACATGTCTGGTTTTACCGAAGAAGCCTCAAGCGGTTTTACTAAAGAAACCGCAAACGGATTTGCTGAAGAACCCACAAGTGGCTTTGAATCGCTTGTCCAATACATTAATGAACTTCCTCCTTTGCCCCAGTCAGTGCAGAAGATCCAAGCACTTTATGCCGGAGGGGAACCTGATCTCAAAGAATTGGTCAAGCTGATAGAGTCTGATCCTATCCTAACTGCGGATATTCTAGCCAGAGCCAATGCTCCTATCTATAGTTTTTCCAAAAACATCCTTTCTGTTATGCAGGCGATCACGCTGTTTGGCTCAGCCTCAGTTAGAGGTTTTGTGCTTTCAAGTGCTGTGAACAGAAGCTTTGAGATCGATATGCAAGCTTATGGTATTTCCAATGAAACTTATATTAATGTATGCAATCTTCAAAGCGCATTGATGTTTCAGTGGTATATGAGTGTGGATATCGAACATGTTAAGTTTTTGGCACCTGTCGCATTTTTAATGGAGACGGGAAAAGTGATTATTGCCAAAGAAGTGAATGATAGCGCTTATGCAGAGATATTCAAAGAAGAGTTGAAAAATACCGGAAGCATAGAAGAAGTAGAACGTATGTTTACAGACAGGACATCCGCTCAGATCTGTGCGCTCTTGTTTGAACACTGGTATTTCGACGAGTCCTTTATATTAGCTATGCAGTTTTTAGATGATGTGCATAAAGCACCTTTACATATACAAACTTTTGTAAAGGCGCTCAATGTCGTACGAAGAGCAGTGAATGTGAATGAGCAACTCAGCACAGAATCTATAGAAGCAGCTGCATTGATGGTAAAAGAGCAGGGTATGAATGAAGAACGTTTTATACAAACAGCACATCGCCTGCAAAAGAAGCTGTATGAATACAGCTGAAAATAGCAATATTTACCAAAAATCCGACAACTTTCAAAATTCCTCACAAAACCTCTTGACATGAAAGATAAATTCCCCTATAATTCCCGTCCACAAACGATGAGACCTTATGTTAAGGGCTTAGAAGAGAGCGTTTGAGATCATTGAAAACTAAGTAGAAGACGTTAGATTTGAACGAATCTATAG
>JBFEYG010000077.1:0-10128 GCA_041562275.1 Sulfurimonadaceae bacterium
AGCACAACAGTTTTATGCACAAAAACAGCCTGAGACATGGATAAACTGGGATGAAGTCGAACCTCCTGACACACCTTGGTACAGAGAGATGTATGAGGGTGATGGTACGGAGAGCTGGTACGCTTCGTGGATACCTAAGTCAACAAGTGTCATTGCGCAAGATGCAGATGGAAATGTTAAAGAATAAAAATATTTTTAGATTAATTTAAATCAAGGACAATTTATGCAACTTAGTCATTACAGTTCTTTTCCTGCGGATATACCAATTATTGCAGAAGATGAACTTTTTTTATACCCTTTTATGATCTCACCGCTTTTTTTAAGCGATGACAAGAATATAAAAGCGGCTGCTCTGGCGTTAGAGAAAAATACTCTTGTCCTGGTCTGTCCTACAAAAGTGGATGAAGAAGGATCACGTGATTTTGACGGGATCTATCAGGCCGGAGTCGTCGGCTCTATCATGCGCAAGGTATCTCTGCCCGATGGCCGTATCAAAGTCCTTTTCCAAGGTCTGGCTCGCGGAAAGGTCCTCAAAGAGGTAGAATCTGATCCTATGGTAGCGACCGTAGAAATCATTGAGAGCACTGTAGAAAATGAGTTGAAGATAGACGCATTGCTTGAGATCGTACGAGAAAAAGTACGTATCCTGTCGCAGGTCAGCAACTATTTTCCGCCTGACCTTTTGCGTACGCTAGAAGAAAATCATGAACATGCGCGTATAGCGGACCTTATCTGCAGTTCGATCAAGATGAAAAAAGAGACAGCGTTTGATCTTTTTGTGGAAGAGAACCTTGAAAAACGTTACCTCAAACTGATCGATGTCCTTACTGAGGATATTGAAGCGAACAAACTTCAAAAAGAGATCCGATCGAAGGTGCATAACCGTATTGAGAAAGTCAACAAAGAGTATTTCTTAAAAGAGCAGTTGAAGCAGATCCAAAAAGAACTGGGATCTGATACTCAGCGTGAAGAAGAGATCGAAGAGTACAGAACCAAGCTTGAGAAAAAGAAAAAGTCTATGGGAGAAGATGCTTATAAAGAAGTGCACAAGCAGCTCGAACGCTTTGCCCGTATGCATCCTGACTCTTCAGATGCCGGCATGATACAGACCTACTTGGAATGGGTGCTTGACATCCCGTACGGAGAGATGTCTAAAAAGTCACTCAAAATTGAAGATGTTGAAAAACAGCTTGATAAAGACCACTTCTCATTGACGAAGCCTAAAGAACGCATTGTTGAGTATTTCTCCGTTAAAGAGCTATTGGAGCTTCGCGGGATCAATGATAAAGAAGGACGTGGAGCTATCTTGTGTTTTGCGGGCCCTCCGGGTGTCGGTAAGACCTCTTTGGCGAACTCCATTGCCGAAGCATTGAAGCGGCCACTTGTGCGTATTGCTTTAGGGGGTCTGGAAGATGTGAATGAATTGCGTGGACACAGACGTACCTATGTGGGTGCTATGCCAGGTCGTATCGTGCAGGGAATCATTGACGCTAAGAAGATGAATCCTGTCATCGTCTTGGATGAGATAGACAAGGTCGGACGTTCCCAAAGAGGTGATCCGACGGCAGCGCTTTTGGAGATTCTTGACCCTGAGCAAAACACCAACTTTAGAGATTACTATTTGAATTTCAATCTTGATCTTTCAAAGGCGATCTTTATCGCTACAGCTAATGATGTTGGGAAAATACCGGGACCACTGAGAGACAGGATGGAGTTTATCTCTGTCAGCTCATACAC
The DNA here is from genome assembly GCA_041562275.1 of Sulfurimonadaceae bacterium. Taxonomy (GTDB): domain Bacteria; phylum Campylobacterota; class Campylobacteria; order Campylobacterales; family Sulfurimonadaceae. The sequence goes on from JBFEYG010000077.1 coordinate 1,738, forward strand.
GCCTCAAGAGAAGTTTGAGATAGCCAAGCGTTATCTGCTCCCTCAGGAGTTGAAGAAGCACGGTCTCAAGCCTTCTGAGGTCTCTGTATGCAAGAGCGCGATGCAGGAGATTATCCATAAGTATACCCGTGAAGCCGGTGTACGTAACTTGCGTCGCCGTTTGGCTGATTTGGTGCGTAAGTCAGCCAAGAAGATCTTGGAAAATCCGGAAGTTAACAAAGTCTCTATATCGATGAAGAACCTTAAAGATTTTCTTGAGAAGACTGTCTTTGAGATCGATAAGACGGATGCCATTCCTCGTGTTGGTGTTGTAAATGGACTTGCATGGACAGCTGTCGGCGGTGATCTTCTTAAGCTTGAAGCTATCCGTATCAAAGGCAAAGGTATGATGCAGGTTACTGGCAGCCTTGGCGATGTCATGAAGGAATCCTCGCGTATTGCAATGAGCGTTGTCAAAACGATGATCGATACCAATAAGTTGAAGATCTCAGCTGAGAACATACCTTTGACAGCGAAAGAGCGAGAAGAAAAGATAAAAGTCGAAGCTTCTGAGGTCTATAAACGGTATGATCTACATATTCATGTCCCTGATGGAGCGACACCGAAAGATGGTCCAAGTGCAGGTATTGCAATGGCATCGGTGATCTCGTCCATCTACAGCGGTAAAAAGATACGCTCGGATGTAGCGATGACGGGTGAGATATCATTGACTGGTGATGTCCTGCCAATCGGCGGACTTAAAGAGAAACTGATCGCAGCACAACGGGCTGATATAGTCTTGGCTTTGATCCCTCAAAAGAACTATGAACGTGATTTGGAAGATATCCCAAAAGAAGTGCGTGATGCCTTAGAGATAAGAGCGGTTAAACGTATAGAAGACGTCTTGAATATTGTTTTAGTGGATTAAGCGATTATAAAAGTGCAGAGGTCTTAAAAAAAGTACCTCTGCTGTCTAATTATTAAAGATTTGACAGCCTGGCGATCTTTTCAGATACGTTTTTCTCGCGTACCGGTTTCATAATGAAATCATTGGCTCCGCACTCAAGTGCTTCACCTTTTTTTGTCTCATCTGTCGTTAAAACGATAACGGGAATAGTCTTAAGATCTTCATCTGCACGAATGACTTTGAGCATCTCTATACCGTTCATGACAGGCATGATGATGTCTAGCAAGACAAGGTCAATATTTCCCTGGCTTTTGAGTATACCAAGAGCATCTGCTCCATTTTTTGCTTCAACGACTTCTCCTACTATAGGCAGTTTAAGTAGTATGGACTTAAGAAGTTTAAGATTGATGATATCATCATCAACAGCTAATACTTTAATTTTATTCATCAATTACCCCTAAATAAATTTTTCAAAAACAAGGCGAAGCAGGTCTTTGTTGACTACGTTTTTAATGATCTCATGTACATAGTTTGCATCTTTGTCTTCAGCTTCAAATGCCGGATCGATCATCAGCACCAAAGCGGTATCAAGATCATTTTTATTTATTTTCTCAGATATCTCTTCGATGCTTACACCTTCTGTCTCTTTGTCAAACAGAACGAGTTTAAACTTTTTATTTTCAAGTGCATTATCCAAGGCATCTGCCCCATCTACAAGAACTGAAGTGTAGCCAAGGTCATCTAAAATCGATTTAAACAGACGATTCTCAAATGAACTTTTCTTTGCTAAAAGGATGTCTGCATCATATTGTGATCCAGATGGTATATCGTCGATATCATCCGAATAAAGATCTTCCTCAAAAGCTTTGTCATCTTTAGTAAACTCTTCGATATTCTGATCGATTTCAAGACTAGGAGCACTGATCTCTTCCGGAATGTCAACAACTGGAGGCAGCTCTTCTTCAGTCTCCAGACTGCTCTCATCCAAAGAAAGCTCAGCATTGAAATCTAAATCATCCAGACTCATATCAAAATCACTGCTCTCTTCCACTTTAGGAGCAGGTTCTACTGCCTTAGCAGCAACTTCTTGTACAGGTGGAGTCTCAATAGCTTTGGCATCTATGATCTTATGACCTATAAAGTGGTTTAGCAAAGAGATGATCTCTGTACGAACAAGCGGTTTTGTCGTATACTCATCCATCCCGGCACCCATAAAGCGTTCACGGTCACCTTTAAGCGCATTGGCTGTCAGAGCGATGATCGGTGTATGCTCTACGTTGTTGTCTTCTTCGTACTCTAAGATCTCCTGGGTAGCTTCAACACCGTCAAGTACAGGCATCTGTATATCCATAAAGATAACATCGAATTGATTGTTCTTACGCTTTTCAAAGGCTTCCAAACCGTTATTGGCAAGCTGAACGTTTATACCGATATCCTCAAGCGTGCGTTTGATCAGTTTTTGATTGATCAGGTTGTCTTCGGCAACCAGGGCTTTGGCATCAAAACGCGATGTTTTCTCATCATATTTACGTTTTTGAACGGTTTTGACTTTTGGCTGATGGAACTCTTCTACATCATGTGACTCAAGTACCGAACGTACCTTTGTACCGTGAAGCGGCTCATACATGACCTTGAAGATGTCAAGCTTGAGTGAATCGATCTTCTTCATATAGTATGATTTTGTGATCAGGATCATATGTTCAGGATGCTTCACATACTCTAAGAGCGACTCTTCGTTTGTATAGTCGTAATCAGCAAACATCAGATCATAACTGACTTTTTGTTCAAGTTTGTTCAGCTCCTCAACATTTCTGAAGCTTTGGTAGGAGACACCGTAGAAGTCAAGATATTCACGCAAGTTGGTCTCTTGGACTTTTTTCTTACTGTCATTGACCAGGATAACGGCATTGATGTTGGAATACTGGTTTCGCATTGATTCGTTCAATGTCTCGATCTCTTCAAACTCTAATGTAAAGAAGAATGTCGTACCTTGACCCGGTTCGCTCTCAATATCAAGCTGTCCGCCCATAAGCTCGATGAAACGGCTTGAGATAGTAAGACCAAGACCCGTACCACCGTATTTACGCGTGATCGAAGAATCTGCCTGGCTGAATGCTTCAAAGATGTTCTCTTTCTGCTCTTTGGTAACACCGATACCGCTGTCTTTGACACTGAAACGTACTTTGGCACGACCTGGTTCATCACATTCGATTTTACGGATGTCAACCGTGATCTGTCCACCGCTGTTTGTAAATTTGACCGCATTTGAAAGAAGGTTGATGACAACCTCTTTGATCTTGGTCGGATCCCCTTTGATCGGACGTTCAAGTTCAGGATCGATGAAACAACCAAGGTCGATATGTTTCTCAGAGGCACGAACCGCGTAGACTTCAACAGCTGATTCAAACTCTTCACTTGCATTAAATACGATCTCTTCGATCTCAAGCTTATTACTTTCGATCTTAGAAAGGTCAAGAATATTATTGATAATCTCAAGCAGGTTTTCAGAACTTTTTTCGATGATATCAACAAACTCGCGCTGCTCGTCATGAAGGGCAGTATCTTTAAGAAGTTCTGTAAACCCAACAATACCGTTCAATGGAGTACGGATCTCGTGAGACATATTGGCAAGGAACATAGACTTGGCTTCAGATGCTTCCATCGCGAAGTCTTTATCCTTACGTGTCTGATCAATAATAGTCTCAAGAAGTTGGTAGGCCTGTGCGGTCCCTTTGGCCGTATCAAGGTTGATATGGCTTGCGATTTCGCTTGAGCTGATATCGTCACCTTCGTGCGTATCGGTCGCAACACGCTGAAGTACGGTTTCAAGGTTTTTGATGTTTCTCGCGATGTCGGTTGAGAGAAGGATACCGAATATCGCACCGAAGATCGATAGCGCCCAGATTGCGATTGAGATGATAAGGATCTTCAACTGTTCTTGTTTGAAGATCTCAGACTCTTCATCCATTGCATTAAGAAGCATTTGTTCGACTTCATCGATAAGGTTTACCTTCTCCGATAGCATGGTGAACCAGATACCGGCTTCCGTTGCATACAGACCATCATTAACGGCTTGCATGATCTCGGCACGCTCAAGTGTGATATCTTCAAAAAGTTCGGCATTGTCCTCATTGGTGAAGAGTGTTTCAATGTTCTTCTTTAGGTCAAGATCGATCAAAGAGTTGTAGTTGATCGCATCTGCCTTACCGATAAGGGTCAACCATACGTTCAGCTCTTCCGAGTCAAACTTAGTCGAACGCGCCAAGGCATAGGTAATGAAGTCACGCTCAGAACCGGTAAACTCTTTTGCTTTTGCAAGGATAAGATAGGTCGTTGCTATAGAGGTGATCTTTTCGTCTAGCTGGTAGTTACGGACTTCTTCAAGTTCCTTGATGATAAGCTTTTGTGCATTTCCGTAGATATCATAAAAGATCTCTTGAAACTCTACGTTTTGGTTGTCGACAAGAGGACGGACCTCTTTGATCGTGCTATAGTTTGCCTCAAGGCTTTTTATACTCTTACACGCAAAACAGATTCCTTCACCTGAATGATTATGGAGGGATTGCGTTGACTTTAGGTGTTGGATATAAGCGTTAACACGTTTGTCAACGATTGCCCGCTGACTTTTAAGTGATTCGGCTGTAGCTTCTGAACTGTTCCCCATGTACATAACGGTCATACCACGTTCACGTGAAATATCCCCGATCAGTTCGTTTAGCTTTTTATTTTCTTCAAGTTTACTTTGTAGTTTAATGGCTGAATCATATCCGATATATGAATCATAAACATAATAACTTGCAACTCCGATAAGTATAAAAATCGGAAAAAGACTGATCAGCCTTAGTCTGGCTTTGAGACCTATTTGCATTGTTTACCCACCTTATAATTGATCTGCATATGCTTGCAATGTTGCAAGTGCTTTTGTTGTGTTATTGATATCTTTTTCGATTTGAAGTCCTTTTAGGACCTCGGATATTTCATTGAGTCGAAGGTTATCACTCATTCCCTTAAGAAGAGTAGCCGTCTTGTTTATCCCCTGTATGTCTTTGGCAGATATCGCTGCATCAAAATCATTTTGGTGTGCAGAAATCTGCTCTTTGAAATCCTGGACAAAATCTTGAACAATATCAAGAGGAATCCCAAGTTCGTTTGCTGTACGCTGTGAATCGAAGTTGAGTTTTACCTCTACAGCAGGCGTCGCATCAGTGGCTTTGGTGTCATTCTCAGGTGCGCCCAAGAGATCATCATACAGGTCGTCTTCTATAACCGCAGGCGCTTCTGTTTTCGCTTCATGTCTATCAAGGTCGTCTGGCATACTCAGCAGATCAGCATAGATATCATCATCAAGATCTGCTGAACTGTTTGAAACTTCTGGTTCAGGTTCGAATGAAGTGTCTGGGGACAAAAGTAAGTCGTCTCCATAGATATCATCGTCTTCTTCTACGGGTTCATCTTTGGCTAAGAGTTCGTCATACATCTCATCGGTATTGACCTCTTCATCAATAAGCAAAGGTCCTTCTTCAGGTTGTTTGATGCCAATATCATATTCTTCTTCAACATCAGCGACAACTTTTGCAGGTTCTTCTACAGCTTCTACCGGAGCCGGTGCAGCCTCTTCGATGACCTCTTTTCCCTCTAGTTTCGCGATAATCTTGTAGAAATGATTAAGGTTTGGCAGGATCTCTTCTGTGTCTTTAGACACGTTAACGACACTGAGTACATCAAAGGCATCTTCTACTCGCAGATTTGCCGCAACACCTTTGAGTTTATGCGAAAGTATTTGAACATTGTCAAAATCGTTTGCATTGACTGAGGCATAAAGATCATCATGAAATTCATGGGCTTGATCAATAAAATCCCCGATAAACTCTTCGATAAGATCAACCGGAAGTCCAAGCTCATTAGCAGCGATTTGAGGGTCATACTGATAGTCTCCAGATCGGATGAGATCACTCAAGTGCTCTTCTCCGGCTAGGCCCGTACTGACATAATCTCCCAGCATCGGTTTAGTCTCTTTAGCCGGTGCTTTTTCGATTTCAGGTTCGACTTTTACCTCCGGCTCCCCAAGAAGCATCTCATCCAGAGCAGAATCATCCATCATGAGGTCATGCTCTTTATAGGAATCATCATCCATACTGAGATCGTCTTCAATATCAAGCGGAGCCCCGTAGTCGATGTCTATCGGTGCACCGAACTCGTTTTCAGTCGGCAACAAAAGGTCTGAATTCATGTCTAGGGATTCAGGAATATCGAGAGGCTCAGGTTCACTCAGTTCTTGTGAATAGCTTGTCTCAAAGTTTGGAAGTTCAGGTTCTGAGACGGAAGGTGTCTCAGGTTTTGACATCTGTATGTCATCAAGTGAAATGTCAAGCTCCATCTTCTCATTAATTGCAGGAGGAGGAGTACTTGCTGGTGCTGCTTTGGGTGCAGGGGAGGATTGAATACCGCCATATGCTCCAAGATCTTTTACAGCCTGGGCGTCTTCAGCCCCTTTAAGCGGGCGAAGGTTCTTGATATAAATGGCATATCCGCTCTCATCGGAGGTGAAATAAAAAGGAGAAACATGCAAAACACATGAATAGTTCTTTCCTTTAGCGTGAATAACGGCTTTTGCCTCATCGGATTCACTGTGTAAAATAAAGTCAATCCATGAAAAGTTTTTAAAGTTATGAATAAAGCCCGGTTTTTTTACAAAAAGATCAGCAAAATCACTCGATTCGTTTTGCAATTCATTGATATTTTGAAAACCCAATCCGCTAAGATCGTTTTCATCAATACCGATAAACTCTTTTCTTTGGTTATATAGTAACAATGTTTCCCCTTTTAGAGTTCTTTTTCTTTCATTTTCTTATACATTGCAGATGTCTCTTCTACATCTTTACGTGAAGCAGCTTTACGTGCAGCGGTATAGCCTGTGATCTCACCTTTTTCGTTCTTAGACGGCAAGACTTCTGTTTCTACCCAGTAAAATTTCCCGTCTTTTCGCAAGTTTTTAACAAGACCATGCCAGATCTGTCCGCTTTGGATAGTGCTCCAGAGCTTTTCGAAAGCCTCTTTGGGCATATCAGGATGGCGGATGATGTTATGAGGTTTTCCGATAAGTTCATCCCTGCTGTACCCTGAGATCTCACAAAACTTGCGGTTAGCGTAGGTGATGATTCCTTTGGTGTCTGTCTCGCTGATTATGACCCTTCCCTGAAAAAGAAACTCCTGATCTAGTACTTCTGATTGTCCCATATAAAACCTTTAAAATATACAACTTAATAATGCTATAACAACTGCGTTTAAGCATGCGGATTGAATAATATATCATATTCTACGGAAAATATAACTTATTTATATAACTTCTTAATTGCGGATGCATCATTTTTTCCCACAACTTCGGCGAGTTCCTCTTGGCTTACTTCTTTTAATGCTTCAAAGGAGCCGAAATGATTCAACAGTTTTTTAAGCTTCGCCGGGCCTATGCCCTTTGTCTGTAAGAGTGTTGAAGCCTGGTCCTGTTTTAGTTTTGTCTTTTTATGAAAAGTTATGGCATATCGGTGGGCTTCATCACGAAGACGCTGGATCCACTGCAGGCGCTTATCACTTGTGCTCAAGGCAAAACTTTGGGTATTTGTGTGGATGATGTCTTTTGCTTTCCCTTTTGCCCTGTGCGATTTGGCATCGATCTTTTCTTTGGATATGGCAATGACATCAAGATTGACACCGGCAGACCCTATGATGTCTTTGGCCAGACTCAAAAGGGTGGTTCCCCCGTCTATGACCCAAAGATCAGGAGGCGGGTTTTGCTTAAAACCTTCGACACGGCGGGTCAATGTCTCCTTCATCTGCGCATATTCATCAAGACTTTCAAGGTGATATTGCCGGTAACCGCTTTTATTAAACTCTCCGTTTTCAAAACAGACCATTCCGCCTACAGGAGCAGAACCCTGAAGGTGGGAGTTGTCAAAGATCTCTATACGTTTAGGCAAGTTTTCAAGCCCGCATAGTTCCTGAAGTTTCTCTTCGAGATCATTGTACATGTTGTTGGACTCGTTTGTATAGTTACTGAGAAGCTCTTGGGTGTTTTTCAAAGCCAGTTGTATCAGTCTGGCTTTGGGTCCACGCACAGGTACAGAAAGAGAGGCACTTGTAGAGAAGGTCTGTTTGAGGTACTCCTGGACATCCTTCATCTCTTCAAACTTATGGGCCAAAATGATCTGCTGTGTAGTTAAAGGCGAATATTGATAAAACTCCAGGATCGCACGCTTGTAGATCTCGTCTCTGTCGAATCCGTGGTTCAAGTGTATGAAGTTGTGCGATGTGGAGATGATCTTACCATGACGCATAAACAGACGCAAGACAACAGCCCTTTTTTCATTGGCGTCAACCGCAAAAAGATCGAGGTCTTCGTTGTTGGCGATATCGATCTGCGAGATCGTGCTGCTTTTAGAGATCTTTTCAATTGCATCGCGTAAGACCATGGCCTCTTCAAAGCGCATCTCTTCGGCTAAAAAGTGCAT
>JBFEYG010000078.1:0-10071 GCA_041562275.1 Sulfurimonadaceae bacterium
GCTTACGCAGGCAGAGTTTGGCGTGACTCCGGACTACCGTCTTGTCACGACAAGCGGACCTGACCATAAGAAAGAGTTCGAGATAGCCGTCTACATCCAGGATGTCGAGCATGCCAAGGCCAAGGGGAAAAGTAAAAAGATCGCCCAGCAAGAGGCCGCTTTTCTCGCTTTAGAAAAATTAAAAGGAGAGGGAAAATGAACAAGTTCGGAATACGTTTTTCATTCTCCACATTTGGAGAATCCCACGGTGCCGGTATAGGCTGTCTTGTCGACGGCGTGCCTGCAGGACTCACGATTGACGAGGCGTTTATTCAGAGCGAACTCGACCGTAGAAAACCCGGTCAGAACGAGTTTGCTACCGCGCGCAAAGAAGCGGACAAGGTCGAGATACTCTCAGGTACCTTTGAAGGCCTGAGTACGGGGACACCTATCGCGATGGTGATCTACAACACCAACCAAAAGTCAAAAGACTATACTAATATCAAAGATATCTTTCGTCCCGGCCATGCGGATTTTACCTACTGGCACAAGTACGGTATCCGTGATTACCGCGGCGGCGGACGTTCATCCGCCCGCGAAACAGCTGCGAGAGTCGCCGCCGGTGCTATAGCAAAACTTATGATCAGAGAACTTGGAATCGAGATCCAAAGCGGTATCATTGAGATCGCCGGTATCCGAAGCGAAGAACTTGATTTTGACTATGTCTCTTCAAGCGAGATATACACGCTTGACAAGAACGTGGAGGATGCACAAAAAACCGCTATCTTGGAAGCAAAGACACGACATGATTCGGTCGGCGGAGCTGCCTTGATAAAGATCAAAGGTGCACCGATCGGACTGGGTGAACCTCTGTACTATAAACTTGATGCTATTCTGGCCGAAGCGATGATGGGAATCAATGCGGTCAAAGCGGTAGAGATCGGAGATGGTATGCACTCTGCTCAGACAACAGGCTCGACTAACAATGATTCTATCAAAGCAGACCATTTCGTCTCCAATCATGCAGGCGGGATCTTAGGCGGGATCTCAAACGGCGAAGACATCGATGTCTCTGTCTATTTTAAACCTACTCCTTCTATATTTATAGAACAAGAGACGATCGATACCCACAACAAAGAGCAGAACTTTTCGCTTAAAGGCAGACATGATCCCTGTGTCGCTATTCGCGGTTCTGTTGTTGCAGAGTCGATGGCTGCCATCGTCATCGCCGATATGCTGCTTCTGAATATGGGCAGAAAGATGGAAGGTGTAGCAAACTACTATAAGTAATTTGCTGCATTGAGAGGCATTGACCCTCTTTTATATAGCGTAAAAAAACCTATCTCATCCACACCCTCCTTCTAACTGAAACTTTCCAATTAACTTTTCAACTTTTAGCGTACTAAATGCATCTAAGCTACAATACACAAAAACCACAATGGACACTATTATGCGAAGTAAAGAAGATGCGATACGAGGAAGTTTTTTCGGGGCTATCGTTGGTGACGCCCTCTGTCTTGGGTCCCATTACGAATATGATGCCCAAAAGATATGGGAAGCTTACGGGAATGCCCCCATATCAAAGTTTATGAGTCCTGGAGAGATGATGGGCGGCGAGACCCACGGCATAGGCTGGGGAAGCCGTAACTATCACCCCGGCAAGAAAGCCGGCGGCACTACGGATTACGGTGATTACAATATCGTCATCCTGGAGTACCTCGCGCAAATCGCCAATCCTTCAAAAGAGTTTGATGTTGACGAACTTATCCCTCATTGGAAGAAGCGTCTGGAAAACAATTGGGGCTCTTGGATCTGTACCATGACGAAACAGACCTATCAGCAAGTCAACAGCGATGTACCGACACGTCTTTTGGGTGGCCCTTCAAATGCTATGGCCCTTCGTCACGTTGCAGCACATGCCTATTATGATGATGAAGAGACCTTGGCCGTCGTCGCACGAAAAGCGATGTTTACTCACAGAGAGGCGTCTGCTCTTGGTGGAGGAGAGTTTTTTGCCCGTGTGACCCACCGGGTCATCAACGGCCAGACACCCCAAGATGCTATAGAAGATGTTGCTGTACAGATGGGCGGTTTTTTCGAAGCAAAGACGGCTCAGGCCATTGCAAAATATAAAGAAGCAACTGATCCAAGCACTCAGCTTTCCAAAGAGAAGTTTGTAGATGATCTTGCGATCACTTCAATGGCTAGGCTGTGGGACATAGGACGTTCCGAGCCTATACGTGTCGGAAAAGCAAGTCCGACCGAAGGTACCCTGCCGGGAAGTATCTACTTTATCCTAAAATATGCAAATGACCCTGACGGCCTGAACAAAGCTATCCAGGCAAACGCCATGGTCGGCGGGGACAACGCTTCGCGTGCCATCGCTATCGGAATGGTTCTCGGTGCACATTTTGGTATTGACAGGCTCAACAAAGAGTGGAAAGCGTCTTTGGAGCAAAATGAATATTGTGAAGAACTTTTAAACGGCCTCCCTCTTTTAAGAGAAGCTTAAAAGAAGAAGTCTAGACTTCTTCTTTTGTTTTTTTATTCATCTTCCAGTTAATCCACAATAGCCAGACAACCGCTAGGTCGATCATCACATCGGCAAAATTAAACACAGCAAAACCTTCTTGACCGGCGAGAGGGTAAGGCCATCCATGATAATAGAACATATCCACAACACCCCCATGAATAAAACGGTCATACACGTTTGAAAGACCCGCACCTGCCAAGATGCCCACTGGAACAGAGTAGATACGGTTGTTTAAATACAGCGTATAGAGAAGTACGCCCAGAATCATTACAAGCTGTATCCATTTCAGCCACTCTTTTAAAAAAGCGAACATTGAAAATGCCACACCCTTATTAAAGACCAGGATCAGATCTATACACTCGGTGTAATAACGAAACCCCTCCAAAAAAAGCGTCTTGATATTTTGGTCGATGATAAAGATACCGGCCATAGCAAGTGCCATGGGCCAGATGAGTCTAAGCCAGTTCTTTTTCAAAAAACGCTACCAGTTCGTTCATCTTCGTATCCAGCACTTTGGCATCTTTGCCTTCAAGCAGTATACGCATCTTGTTCTCTGTACCGGAGTAACGGATCAGATGACGCATCTTAAGCTGTTCGACATGCTCCAGTTGTTCCGCTAGGCCTGTTATCTTATCCAGAGGCCGTTTTTCTTTGATATTGATATTGCGAAGTTGTTGAGGATAAAGTGGAAACGGACGCAGTACTTCCGATGCCTTTTTCCCCGAGTCCAAGATCAGTGCAAGGATCTGAAGTGCAGACATCAGTCCGTCGCCCGTTTTTGCATAATCATGCAAGATCACATGCCCGCTCTGCTCTCCTCCGAAGTTGATCCCTTTTTCATTCATGATCTCCAGAACAAACTTATCCCCTACATTAGAGCGAAAAAGCTGAAGGCCGTTTTCTTTCATGTACTCTTCAAGACCAAGGTTGCTCATCACTGTAGCGACAATACCGCCACCTTTGAGCATTCCTTTTTTATTCAGATAGACACCCATCGCACCAAGAAGCTGATCCCCGTCGACTACCGCTCCTTTTTCATCCACCACGACCAACCTGTCAGCATCTCCGTCAAGCGCAATACCGACATCGGCTCTGTACTTGACAACCGCCTGCGACAGGTCTTTCGTATGCAAGGCACCACAGTCCTCATTGATATTAAAACCGTTTGGTTTATTATGGATGACGATGACTTCTGCACCCAACTCTTCAAGTACCGTAGGGCCTACCTTATAGCCAGCACCATTTGCCGTATCCAGAACAATCCGGACACCCTGCAAGGAGAGTTCTCTTGGAAAAGAGTTTTTAAGCTGCACAATATAGCGGCCGATGACATCATCAATACGCTGGGCTTTTCCGATCTCTTTTCCCGTTGCACAGGAGGAGGTCATCAAGACCTTATTATTATAGATTGCTTCGATCTCTGCTTCGATCTCTTCGGACAATTTATCTCCGTGTGCATCAAAGAACTTGATCCCGTTATCATCATAAGGATTATGCGATGCCGATATCATTATCCCTGCGTCACAACGCATGTTCTCGGTTAAAAATGCGATCGCAGGTGTCGGCATCGGTCCGATCTCGATAACATCATAACCGATTGCAGTCAGGCCGCTTACGATAGCATTTTCTATCATATAACCGCTTCGTCGCGTATCCTTACCGACAAGGATCTTTTTTGTCTTAGCATCTTGTTTGAAATAGATGCCTGCTGCAATCGCGACATTCATGGCTGTAGTCGCATTCAAAAATCCGCCAGCCTGACCTCGAACACCGTCTGTACCGAATAGTTTCATTGTTTGCCTTTGTGACATTGTCAGAGTGAATTAAGATAATAAACAATACCTTATAATTTGTCGGGACATTCTAGCATTTCATATCTTTTTTATAGTTGATGATCCTCGATAGTCCGGTTCATCACCCATAAAAAATCGCTTTTGTCCATATATATATTATACTTAACTTAATTTTAATTATATTTCAGCTAATATTCTACTCTTAAAAAAAATATAGGGCCACTTTAGAGCACCTATGAAGGAAATAATGATATGGCTAACCATAAATCATCAGTAAAACGTATCCGTCAAACTATCAAAAAGACTGAACGTAACCGTTTCTACCGTACTCGTCTTAAAAACATCGTTAAAGACGTTCGTTCTGCAATCGACGCAGGTAACAAAGAAGAAGCTTCTGCAGCACTTAAAGTCGCTAATCAGCAGATCCATAAATTTGTAAGTAAAGGTATCTTGAAAAAAGAGACTGCTGCGCGTAAAGTAAGCCGTTTACACACTGCTGTTAACGCAATCGCTTAATTAAAAGAGTTTAAGAAAAACGTCACTGACGCTTGTGGTGAGAGGTAGTGTGCTATTAATAGCCGAACATATTTCCTTCCACAATACCTCTTCACCATGCTGGTCCAGTATTGGATCAAGCATAACTTCTTCACCCTTAACCGGAGATTCCAATGTTACAATCAAAACTTGAACCCTTTTTAAATCGCTATGATGAACTTACTAAACTTTTGAGTGCACCTGATATCACATCTGATATCAAAAAAATGACAGAACTCTCGAAAGAACAATCAAATCTTTTGCCTATCGTTGAAAAAGCAAAAGAATACATCGCAATACGTCAGGAACTTGCTGACAACAAAGAGATGCTGGGTGATCCGGAGATGGCAGAACTTGCCAAAGAAGAGATTAAAGAGCTTGAACCAAAGATCCCGCTTATCGAAGATGAACTAAAAGGCCTGCTTGTTCCGCAAGACCCGAATGATGACAGAAACATCTTTCTGGAGATGCGTGCAGGTGCCGGTGGTGACGAGGCAGCTATCTTCGTCGGAAATTTATTTACTGCCTACACACGCTATGCTGAACTCAAAGGATGGAAAATAGAGATCATGTCTTCGTCCGAAGGTGACGCCGGCGGGTACAAAGAGATCATTGCGCTTATCAAAGGTGAAAAAGTATATTCCTACCTTAAGCACGAGTCCGGGACACACCGTGTTCAGCGCGTCCCTCAGACCGAATCTCAAGGACGGGTACACACCTCGGCTATCACTGTTGCGATCATGCCGGAAGTCGATGATGTCGAGATCGAGATTAATCCAAGTGACCTTAAGATAGATGTGATGCGTTCATCCGGATGTGGCGGGCAGTCTGTCAATACTACCGACTCGGCTGTTCGTATCACCCACTTGCCAACAGGCCTTGTTGTAACGAACCAGGATCAGAAGTCTCAACATAAAAACAAAGAGAAAGCAATGAAGGTCCTAAAGGCCCGTCTGTATGATCTTGAGATGCAAGAAAAGATGCAAGCTGATGGTGCTGCGCGTAAAGAGCAGGTAGGAACAGGTGATCGATCAGGACGTATCCGTACCTATAACTATCCTCAGAACCGTATCTCTGACCACCGCATCAATCTTACCCTTTACCGATTGAACGAGATACTCGGCGGCGGATTGATGGATGAGATCGTTGAACCTCTTCAGGCCCACTATCAGGCAGAAAAGATCAAAGCAGCAGGTTTGTAAACCTGTTCGCTTACATAAGTCACTTCTTTTTCGAATAACTTTTCTATTTCCACTTACAACTTTTTATTTCGTCAACACTTCGCTATAATGCAAATCAATACTTAACCAGGGAGTCCTATTATGAAAAAACTATTGATGCTCGTCTCATTTTTGATCACCTCGTCATTGTATGCAGAACAGATCGGTTTTTGGCAAATTCAAAAAGTAAAAAAGAATGACAGCCTTAACATACGTGAAAAGGCAGATCATACATCAAAAAAGATCTCAAGTATCCCCTACAATGCACAATGCGTTATCAACCATGGCTGTGGAAAAGATATTGGTTTTCAGGCTATGATGAACATGCAAGAAGATGAGATAAAGGCATTTTTATCACAGGCAAAAGACGAGTGGTGTTATGTCGAATACAAGGGAAAATCAGGATGGTCAAACAGTTACTACCTCAAAGCAAGCAAGGCAAGTTGCAAATAAAAAGAAAAAAAACTAAAGGTTTTTCTTCTTCCACTTCGTTTTTGTATTCTCTCTGATATCTTTGTGAAATTGATCTAAAAGTGCCTTTCCTTTCGCATCAATGACACCTTGATATACTTTGTGATTCCCCACCGGAGCTCTGAAGATCCCGAGGATATCTTCAGGTGAGTTCGTTATAAAATAGTGCAGATCAAACGCAGTCTTCGGAACCATACAGTTTATATACTCTCTTCCTGATTTGGCCGAATCATCTACCGTTTCTGAATTACATTTAAACGTAATACTCTTGTTAGCTTTAAAATATAATGTCGAACCAAAAAAACGCTCATCGTAGCTACTGTACTCATGCTCAAAGATAAATCCTTCGACAATAGCGGATGCATAATTGACGCCTGAACAATACAATACATTCAAATCACCCTGCTTCATCCTGCCAAGATAGATACAGTCGATGCTTTTGTCTATAAAATTATTCTCTATGAAGATATAATCTCGACTTGTGTAGGTGACATAATCACCTTTTTGAATAGGGGCACAACCTAAAACGAGTAGAGAGACCAAAATGACGACAAACCATCTCATACAAATCCTTATGCAGCTCATCAGTGGGTTAAAAGACTTTCCACACTGCTTGTTTATGAAGACATTATAACAAATTGCACGCTATATACCTTGGATTTTAGATGCACATAAATGATTTAACGGTGTAACAAATAATTTTGGGTACTTAGACTAAAGAATACCTCTAAAGATTTTTTTTGATAATTTTATATATAATGCCTACTTATCGGTTTTAATACTATAAAAACAGCACTATATCCCAAAGCAAAGCTTTTTAAAAATCAGAAAGGATGACTATGAAGACAATACAGCTTCAAATCGAAGATGACTATCTTGAGACTTTTTTAGAGACGCTTCCCCAAGACAAGGTAAGAATTATCGATCAAACTTTTTTAGACAATCAAAAGATACTGCAAGAAGAACTTGAAGATTTTCTACATGGCAAAGGCGAATTCACTTCTTACTATGACGCCATGAAAGAGATGGACAACTGGCTTAAAGAAGGAGGAAAGGAATGAAGATCTTATGTTCACGACTCTATAAAAAACAGCTGAAATCCATTTTAGAACCCTATCTTCAAAGTGATCCAAAAGGGATCAAAGATTTCAAACTTTATCTCGATACAGTAGTTTTAAATATGCCAAGCAAGGTACAAAAATATAAGAAATCTATCTATTTTGATGATGAAGACATCAGAGATATTGAGCACCAAGGCTATATCATACCCTTTGTCTATGATGAAATGAATGACACATTTCTGTTGTTAGGAATCACTGCAAAAAGCAATACAATAAACATCTAAACCCATTCATCTGACTTGTGGCCGAATATATTAATATAATTGAACAAACTACCACGCTACCGCGCTGGAATCAACTTTGTCTGTTTCAATTAGTAACAAGGGTATTTGAGTTATTTCTGCTTATCACTATTTCTAAATGAATATTGCAGTATACTAACAATCGTTCTATTTTCAGCACACCAAGACTGTGTGTTAAAAAATATTGAGTATATGGTTTACATTACTCAAGGTTACGACTAAATAAATGCATAACTACGCTACAATAATCATGAAAATGGTTAGGTGTAGATTCATTTATTGCCTATTAAAATGAAATCTATAGATATAACAATACGAAAGGGAGAAACAATGAAGAATGAAAATTCTCAAAATGATTTAGAATTGTCTGAAAACAATACTGAATCTAGCAGAAGAAACTTTTTCAAAAAAACGGCTTCAATTGGTGCGGTAGCAGCTGCAACTGCATTGTCGGCGAACCAAGCTACAGCAGGCGACGATCCATTAATTATGCACCACGTAAAATGGGGACAGAAACTAGGAGATCCGGTAACTAAAAACCGTTACGGTATTCCTTCTGCTTATGAGCATAACAATACAAGAAGAAACACTAAACTTCTTGCTTCAGGTAACTTCCAAGCTTCTATTGCTGTATGTCCAATCCATGAATCAGAAGGTATCATTACACCAAATGGTCTTTTCTTCTCTCGTTGTCATGGTGGTACTGCTCATGTCGATCCAAATGAGTTCCGTCTAATGATCCACGGTGCAGAAATTGAGAGAGATATCGTTCTTACTCTAGAAGAGCTTAAGCGTTATCCACGTGTGACGCGTACACACTTCATCGAATGTCCTGCTAACGGTGGACAAGAATGGCGTGGACCACAGTTCAACTCTTTACAGTTTGCAAAAGGTTTCATGAGTTCTGCTGAGTGGACTGGTGTTTACATCAAAGACCTTATCAAAGATCTTGGTATCAAACCAGGTGCTCAATGGATGCTTGCAGAAGGTTCTGACAACTCTGAGATGGGTAGAACAATTCCTATGGATAAAGTATGGGATGATGCAATGCTCGTTTGGGGACAAAACGGTGAAGCCCTTCGTCCTGAGCAAGGTTATCCGGTACGTCTTCTTGTCCCAGGTTGGGAAGGAAACCTTTGTGTTAAGTGGCTTAAGCGTCTTGAGTTCTCTGCAGAGCCTTTCTACTGTAAAGAAGAGACATCAAAATATACAGCACTTAAAAAGAGCGGTAAAGCTATCCAGCACTTCTATGCAAATGAAGTCAACTCAACTGTTGTCACACCGTCTCCTGAAAAACCATGGACTAACCTTAAAGATGGTGACATCGTTGAGATCGAAGGTCTTGCATGGTCAGGAATGGGTACAATCACAGGTGTTGACATCTCTTTTGACGGTGGAAAAAACTACGTTGAAGCACAACTTAAAGGTCTTATCCTTCCAAAATCTTGGACACGTTGGAGCTACATGCATACGTATAAGAAAGGTGAAACTCTTCTTCTTACTTCACGTGCAATGGATGATGCTGGCTATATCCAACCGACTGTTGATGAAGAGACAGGCGTACTTGGTGTAGAAGGTGTCTACCATAGAAACGGTGTAGAGACTTGGGAAGTAACAGCAGAAGGAAAGGTGAATCATGTTCAAATTAGATCGTAAGTTAATTATCTCTGCTTCAGCAGTCACTGTTGCTGCACTATTTGTAGCAGGTTGTGTTGAAGGTAAAGCTACACCTGCCGGTGAGCTTACAATGAATGGAAAGCCGACTATTGACGGTGGTACTTATTATCCTGTTGCCGATGGTATGACAGGTCCATATGCAGTTAATGCAAATGCACATGATCTTACGCTTAACCACGGTAGAAGAGCAACAAAGAATGAGATCGCAGCATGGGACAAAGATGTAACTCCAACATCACCTCCTCCACCAGGTGCTGGTACGGTATCAGAAGGTGATGAGCTGTATGAAGCGCAGTGTGTTATGTGTCACGGTGACTTCGGTTCAGGTGGCGGCGGTTATCCGTCTCTAGCTAAGGGTAATGCTTACAAATTGCAAAAGACATTGACAAACCAAAGAGACAAGCCAGACAATGATGGCCCGGTACGTGTATTCGGTTCTTACTGGCCAGATGCTAGTACTATGTGGTGGTACATCCAATCAGGTATGCCACATCCAAACAC
>JBFEYG010000079.1:0-10030 GCA_041562275.1 Sulfurimonadaceae bacterium
ATCAACTCTTTTTCCATGTCTGAGATAGATTTTGGTGTCTGTCGGCTCTCAAGAAAGAGTTCATCTGCGGTGATGATCTCCCCTTCGCTGAGGATAGTGGCTCTTTCGACGACAGAGACAAGTTCTCTGATATTGCCCGGCCAGCTGTATGCCAAAAGTGCATCTTTAGCTTTCTCATCAAAACTTTTCAGCTCAAACCCGTATTTTTCGCAATTGTCCTGGAGTACTTTGGTAGAGATATCAAGTATCTCTTCCTGACGTTTTCTTAAAGGCGGAATAGCGACAGGTATCGTGTTTAAGCGATAGTACAGGTCTTCTCTGAACTCGGAGTCTTGGATATGGCGATGCAGATCAGCATTGGTCGCAGACACGATACGTACATCAATCTTGATCGCTTTCTGAGAACCAAGTCTTTGAACTTCTCTCTCTTGCAGGACACGAAGGAGTTTGGCCTGTACACCGTAAGGCATCTCACCTATCTCATCGAGAAAAAGCGTACCGCCTTCTGCCAGTTCAAACTGTCCCGGTTTTGCCTGAACTGCGTCAGTAAAAGCGCCTTTTTCAAATCCAAAGAGTTCACTTTCGATCAGGTTCTCTGGAATGGCAGCCATGTTGATTGCGATAAAGGGTTTCTTGCTTCTCGGGGATGAGGCATGAATAAACTTTGCAAAGACTTCCTTGCCCACGCCGCTTTCACCGGTGAGCAGTATCGAAGCGTCAGTCTTGGCAGCTTTTTCTGCCATATTGACCGCTTTTTCAAGCGCAGGTGAGGAGGCGGCAAATCCGGAAGTCGAACACTGTTTTTTTGTCTTCTTCGCAGTTTTCTTGACGACCTCTTGTATCTTGTGCGAACGTTTGATAGCGGTGACGAGCGTCTCGATCTCAAAGGGTTTTAACAGGAAGTCTTTGACGCCAAGTTGAATGGAGTCAATGGCCTTTTGTAGAGTCGCATTTCCTGTCATTATGATGACTTCGTATTTTCCATCAAGTGTTTTAACAAATTCGATCCCGTCCATACCCGGCATGTTGATGTCTGTGACGATAAGCTCAAAGCTGTCATCCAGTTTAGCCAAAGCGTCTTTTGCATTTTTAAACGAGACGATCTCAAACTCTTTATAGTCTGCCATAGCGATCTCAAGGGATTTGCGCATATTGATATCGTCTTCTACAATTGCAATTTTCACGTAACTCCTTTGTCCTGATCTCTATTGTGTCTCTTAAAAAGGTCTTGCCTATGGGTAAGCACTACGGGTTTAAGATACTTATTACTCTGTAATTAATCGCGTGATTGTAGCGTAATCGTCATTAAAGTCGACTGTTATGTAGCTCGGAGGAAGGGTTAATTGCAGAAGCGAAGAGCTTTTGGAGTCATGGACATTTTCGTGGGCGCGTGTATGTGCACCGTGCTTCATCATGAATTCAAGTATCTCCTCTTTGTAAACATGCATGATGGCATTAAGGTCAGTCTGATCGGGAGAGTAGAGTGAAAGCGATTCGGCTTTAACTGCTTTGATCTGTGTCATTGCTTTTGAGAAGTGATAAGACTCTGAGATGACCACCGCATTTTTGACTTGTGTACGGTAGCTTAAGATGTAGGTCTGTGATGCATGCAGCCAAGTTGAAATTGACTGTAAGAGAAAAAGCGCTAATGCCAAGCGCTTCAGCAGAAAGTTCGTGCGAGTGATGTTGTCTCTATACATTGATCGAACTCAGTATCAAAGAAACAAGATCCATTTTTACAAAAGAAAGATCGCTTGACGCAGTGTTTTCTTTTGTGTACATTTTGTCTATAAGATTAATGGCTTAACGCGCAGCCAGGATAGAACGCCACTGAGCCGGATCGAGAGTCAGTTCCATCTCTACTTCGCACAGTCCGTCTTTAAAGACTGTTTCGATGATCTCTGCTTCAGCAATCACTGCATCGACAAAGGTACGCACTTCTGAACGCTGTACCATCATGTTTTTGATCTTGTCTGAGCCTTCGATTCTGACACCTTTTACTTTTTCAGCCAAAAGTCTGTAAGCATCAGCAATCGCAGCACGTTTCGCAAGTGCGTATGCCTGTGCCGGTGAAGATGTCATAGTCGGTGCAACACCCTGTCCTGTGACATTGATACGAATAGCTTTGTAGCTTTCCGATACCATCTCTTTTGTCGGTTTTTTCATATCTTCAGGACATACCTGAGGTTTTTCTTTAGGTTCTTCTTTTTTCTCTACAGGAGCCGGTGCAGGAGCCGGAGTGACAACAACAGGCTGCACTACGATAGGCGTGACGACAACAGGATCGACAGTCTGCATCTTCTTCGCTTCTTCGGGATTGTTCTTAGGTGCTTCTTCAGCAAATAAAAAGGCTGATAGAATAGCACTGATCAGTAGGGTTTTACGCATTATACATCCTTGCATCTTATATATTAAAGCTTTGTAAGCAAGAGACGTTCCATGTTGTATGGGTTATGATAGTATAGAACAAGGTGTGACATGAATGTGAATCAAATGAAGCAGTTAGGGGAGGGCTTGGCTAGAGCCCTGTGGATTAAAAGGTGTTGATGAAGACTTATTCTTCAGAACCCTCTTCATCATCCTCTTCCAGTG
The DNA here is from genome assembly GCA_041562275.1 of Sulfurimonadaceae bacterium. Classification (GTDB taxonomy): domain Bacteria; phylum Campylobacterota; class Campylobacteria; order Campylobacterales; family Sulfurimonadaceae. Next base: position 2,593 of record JBFEYG010000079.1, read on the forward strand.
TCTCATCTTTCTTTGGACAGCGTGAGATACTGATGACATCATCACCTTTGATGATGAATACGCCTGACGTGTTACGTCCTGATTTGGAGATAGTCTGCATATCAACGCGGATCATCTTACCGGTCTTGGTAAGGGCCATCATATCCATCGACTCATCGACCATCAGACATCCGACGACGTTGTTTCCTGTCTTGTTGTTAAGTTTCATCGCTATAACACCGGAACCGGCGCGGTTAGTCAAGCGATACTCTTCGGCAGTTGTACGTTTACCGATACCTTTTTCACTGACGGTGAGGATCTCTTGCTCATCATTGTCGATGACATTGGCGTCAATGACAAAGTCGCCTTCATGTTTGAACTTGATACCTCTTACACCGCGTGTAGTACGGCCCTGGTCTCTTGTCTTGTCAATGTCAAACTTGATACATTGTGCCTGATGTGTCAAGATAAAGAGATAGCGTGTGTCTTTGGTAGAGATCTTCGCTGTGACAAGAATATCATCATCATCAAGTACGATAGCACGGACACCGTTTGAACGTACATTGGCAAATTCAGAGAGGTTGGTACGTTTTACGATACCGTTTTTCGTAAAGAAGACCAAAGAGTTCTCTTCGTTGAAGTCCGTTGTAGGGATGATAGACTGGATCTCTTCGTCTTGTACAAGGTTGATCAGGTTGACGATCGCCTTGCCTTTTGCTGTACGTGAACCTTCCGGAATGCGGTAGACCTTCAGCCAGTGAAGCTGTCCGCGGTTTGTGACGATAAGAAGGGTGTCATGCGTATTACAGGTGAAGAAGCTTTCGATAAAGTCATCATCATAGGTCGTAATGGCCGTCTTGCCTTTTCCGCCTCTGTGCTGCTTCTCGTATTGCGCCAAAGGCACACGCTTGATATAACCGCGGTGCGTGATCGTAACGACCATCGGCTCGTTAGGGATAAGGTCTTCAATATCGATATCGTCATAGTTGTCTACGATGTCAGTCAGACGAGGGGTGCTAAGTGCTTCTTTGGCTTCAACAAGTTCCTCTTTGATGATATTGTGAAGGACCTCTTCGCTTTTCAAGATAGACTCAAGGTATTCGATCAGCGCATGCAATTCACGAAGTTCGTTTTCGATCTTCTCACGCTCAAGACCTGTCAGCTTTTGAAGACGCATATCAAGGATAGCCTGGGCTTGGAGATCAGAGAATGCAAACTCGCTCATCAGACCTTCTTTGGCTGTTGCAGTATCTGCAGAAGCACGGATCAGTTTGATAATCGCTTCGATATGGTCTAGTGCCTTTTTAAGACCCTCTAAGATGTGGGCTTTGGCTTTGGCTTTTTCAAGATCAAAGATCGTACGGCGGATGATGACCGTTTTACGGTGAGAGATAAAAGTATTAAGCACTTCCATCAGTTTGAAGATCTTCGGTTCCTGGTTTTTGATGGCCAGCATGATGATACCGAATGTCGTCTGCATATTAGTCTGTTTGTAGAGGTTGTTTAAGACGATCTCCTGCATTGCATCACGCTTGAGCTCGATGACGACACGGATACCTTCACGGTCTGATTCGTCACGGATCTCAGAGATGCCTTCGATCGATTTGTCACGCACAAGGAAAGCAATGCTTTCGACCAAACGAGACTTGTTGACCTGATAAGGAAGTTCATCGATGACGATGACGTCTTTGTTTCCTTTTTTCTCGATATGGGTCTTTGCACGGAGTTTGATACGCCCGCGTCCTGTCTCGTAAGCATCCATAATGCCTTTTTGACCGTAAATCGTCGCACCGGTAGGAAAGTCAGGTGCCTTGATAAACTTCATGATGTCGCTTAGGCTGGCATCAGGATTGTCAAGAAGATAGATCAGACCGGAGAGGACTTCTCCGGGGTTGTGCGGAGGGATGTTGGTTGCCATACCGACAGCGATACCTGATGAACCATTAATAAGAAGGTTAGGTACGCGTGTCGGGAAAACAGAAGGTTCTTGTGTCGTACCGTCGTAGTTGTCTATCATATCGACAGTGTCTTTGTCCAGATCCTTCATCAGTTCACCGGCATATTTGGTCATACGTGCTTCCGTATAACGCATCGCAGCTGCATTGTCACCGTCAACCGAACCGAAGTTTCCCTGACCGTCGACAAGCGTCATACGCATAGAGAAGTCTTGTGCCATACGGACAAGTGCATCATACACAGAGTTGTCACCGTGAGGGTGGTACTGTCCGATAACATCACCGACGATACGGGCAGACTTTTTGTATTTTGCACCTGCAGAGAGGTTGAGTTTATCCATAGCATATAGGATACGGCGGTGAACAGGTTTAAGTCCATCGCGAACATCAGGCAAGGCACGGCCAATGATAACACTCATCGAGTAATCAAGGTAAGATGCCTTAACTGTATCTTCTATATTAATATTTTCAATATTCTGGTTAGTCTCCAGTAAATCGCTCATGCAAATCCTCTTGTATTATGAAAACTGATCTATGATCAAAAACCTTTTAGGGATCTGATCTACTATAAATTATAGATAGTTTTCTAAAAATTGTCTAGATAATAGCTTATATAGGTTAAGTTATAGATAAAGACAAGGAGTAAAACTTAAAGAAAAGATTTAAAATTTAAAATAAGCGCTAAAAGGTAACAGCCTTTCAGTTGTCATCTGTATAAAAGCAAAATGATTAAATTTTAACCATTTTGTTGTCTAAAAGGATTTAAACAAAAGTTATACTTTCCTCAGCTTATTTAAAAAAGGATTACTCAATGAAAAAATTGTTTGCAGCATTACTGCTTACTCCGCTTCTTGCTTTGGCAGAAGATGTTCCGACGATAGATTCGGGGGATACAGCTTGGATGATGATCTCAACAGCTCTAGTGCTTTTGATGACACCAGCCGGTTTGGCACTGTTTTACGGTGGAATGACGCGTTCTAAAAACGTTCTTAATACATATGCAATGGTATTCGGCGCTTTTGTCGTTGCTTTCGTCGTATGGATAATCGCAGGTTATTCAATCGCATTTGGTGTAGCTGAAGGTGGTATGAACAAGGTTATCGGTGGTTTCGGTGCTTTATTCCTTAATGGTGTTGATTACAATGCGATCAATGGTCTAGGTGCATTCCCTGAGCTTGTTTTTGTTGTTTTTCAGGGTACGTTTGCTGCTATTACGGTAGCTATTGCTTCAGGTTCAGTCATTGAACGTATCAAGTTCTCTACATGGATCGCTTTTGTCGCAATCTGGGGTCTAGTTGTATACGCTCCGATCACACACATGGTATGGGGTGGCGGTTACCTGTTTGATCTGGGTGCTCTTGACTTTGCCGGTGGTACAGTTGTACACATGAACGGTGGTCTTGCTGGTCTTGTTCTTGCTATTTTGGTCGGTAAACGTGTCGGTTATCCTAAAACTGCAATTAAGCCTGCTTCGATCATCCTTACTGCACTTGGTGCGGCTATCCTATGGTTCGGTTGGTATGGATTTAACGGTGGGTCTGCATTCGGTGCAAACGCAATCGCTGGTCTTGCTTTCTTGACAACGACTATTGCTGCTTCAATCGCCACAATGACATGGATGCTACTTGAGTGGTATGTTTACAAAAAACCTACTCTGCTTGGTGCGGCAACAGGTGCTATAGCAGGTCTGGTAGCGATTACACCGGCAGCTGGTTTCGTAGATGTAAGCGGTGCTTTTATCATCGGTATCGTCGGTGCGGCATTCGCATTCTTCGGTGTAACAGTAATGAAGAAAAAACTTGGTTACGATGACTCTTTGGATGCCTTTGGTGTTCACTTCCTAGCAGGTCTATGGGGTGCATTGGCAACAGGTCTCTTTGCTCTTACAGACACTAATCTACTATGGGACGGTCCGCTTAAAGAGTCTCTATCGGCTGAGAACGTAGCAGCAGGTATGGCTCCGGATGTTATGGGTCAGTTTATGGTTCAGCTTCAATCTGTTGTTGTAGTCGGTCTGTTCACACTTGTCGGTACAGTGGTTGTTTATTACATCGCAGTCGCTATTACTGGCGGACGTCGTGTTGACGAAGATAAAGAAGTAATGGGTCTTGATGAGTCTGTTCACGGTGAACGTGGGTTCAACCTTTAAGTTTCGCTTTGGCGAGACTATATTAATATAGCGTTATATAAAAGGAAATATCTATGAAAAAAATTGAAGCGGTAGTAAAACCATTCAAACTTGAAGATGTAAAAGATGCACTGGCAGAGATCGGTGTAACAGGTATGACTGTAAGTGAAGTAAAAGGTTACGGTCGTCAACAAGGGCACAGCGAACTGTATCGTGGTGCGGAATATGTAGTTGATTTTCTTCCGAAGATCAAGATCGAGCTTGTCGTTGCAGCTGAGAATGTTGAGCAGACAGTGAACACTATTGTCGAAGCAGCACGTACTGGCAAGATCGGTGACGGTAAGATATTTGTCTCTGATATCGACAAGGTCGTTCGTATCAGAACAGGTGAAACGGACAACGAAGCAGTATAGTCTACTGCTCTCATCCTCTACCTCTGTGTATCTAAACTGCACAGAGAACGCTTCTTTCTCTTTTTACAGATACATTTAACAACAAAATCATGAACCGGTGTCACCAAAGTAAAATAAGTGATGATAATAGGGGGTCTATAGTAAGTATTTAATTGCTTCCTAATTTCTTCTTGGTCATAATTGCCCATTATTTTTAAGGGTGATAAATGAATGAATACCTCCTCATAAGTGATTTCACTTATATCGTAGATACCTTGTTCGTACTTTTTTCTATGGTGCTTATAATCTTGATGGTACCTGGATTTGCGATGCTTGAAGCCGGCTTGGTACGTACAAAGAATGTATCGACAGTATTGACTGTCAACACAATGATCTATGCAGTCGCGTCACTGGCTTTTTTACTTATCGGCTACAAATATGCCTTTGGTTCTTGGGAAAACAGCTCTTTGAGCATGTATGCCGCTTTTATGTTTCAGATGGCTTTTGTCGGAAAGACGATCAATATCATGAGTGGGGGTGTGAGCGAGAGGGTGCGTATCATCCCTCTGACCATGTTCACTATCGTGATGGGTGCTTTTATCTATCCGACTGTCGTGAACATTACCTGGGGAGCAAACTTTCTTGAGGGCACGGCACTGGCATTGAGCATGTATGACCTTGCGGGTTCTACCGTCATCCATTCGACGGGAGGATGGGCGCTGCTTGCAGCTATTTTGATCATGGGTTCACGTAAGGGACGATACATGAACGGAAAGGTCCGTGTCATCCCTGCATCCAACATCCCTTTGGTCGTTCTTGGGGCGTTCTTGCTCTGGATAGGCTGGTTTGGCTTCAATGGGGGATCGGTCGGTTCTATCACGACAAAAGAGGGCGCTGATGCGGTCGCTTTGACCATCATGAATACCAATACGGCCGGTTTGGCAGGCGCTATTATCGCCGGTTTGATCATGTATATACGTTACCGAAAGTTTGATATCACGATGATCTTGAACGGTGCATTGGGCGGGCTTGTCGCCGTTACGGCCGGACCGGATCTGTATACGGTGTATCAGCCTATCCTGATCGGTCTGATCGGCGGAAGCCTGGTCGTTTTTGCCGTACCACTGTTTGATAAGATACGCATTGATGATCCTGTCGGGGCACTTTCTGTCCACCTGATCAACGGTATCTGGGGCACTCTGGCTGTTGGGATATTTGCAGCTGATCCCGAAAATGGCATCACCTTGATGGGACAGATCAAGGGTATTCTTGTCGTCGGTGTTTTCGCCTTCGTATCATCGTTTGTCGTGATCTATGCGATCAACACGGTGTTCAAGTTCAGAGCAAGTGACGAAGAACAGATGCAGGGACTTGATATTGAAGAGTGTGGGCTTGAAGCTTACCCTGAACATCAACGTTCTATCTAAAATATCAAAAACCGACGATGAGCCAAAACCGACTTTTTAGCATCTTAAAAGAGATCTATCTCTTCTCTCGTATGGATGATGAAGAGTTGGAAAGATTGACAAAGATCTGCTCTATTCATAAGTATGAAAAAGACACCTGTCTTTTTATGAAAGGCGATACGAGTGATCACCTTCTGATACTTATCGAGGGTATCGTCAGTGTCTTCAAACATGACAACAAGGGAAACGAGATCATAATCGGTCTGTTCCGTCCCTATTCTTTGCTGGCAGAACCGGCGATCCTTAAAGGGATACCTTTTCCTTCAACTGCCGTTTTCAAGTCTAAGGGAGCGGTCATCAAGGTCAAGCTGGATATATTTAAAGAGAAGTTCTTACGTGACCCGCACATCTCTTATGAGGTGATCCAGTCTCTGCTTGGAAAGATCCAGCTTCTGCAGCACAATATTCATCTTAATATCGCCTCCAGTGCTAAAGAGAAGATCTTGCATTTTTATCAGCAAAACGGAAGGCTGGATAGTGAACTTAAGAACTATGAGATCGCTTCGATCCTAGGGATGACCGCTGAGACCTTTTCTCGCAACCTTAAACAGCTGCAAAACGAAGGTAAAATCGAGAAGACCGGCTCAGGCTATCAATCCGTTTAAGACGGTTTATCTGCTTTTTTTCTTGACAATGGTCAAGAATTTTTCTTCTATGCTTATGTATACTTCTTCCAAGATAACTATAGAAGGAATATCAGATGAATGAAAATACTACAGCAATAATCAAAGCAACGGCACCGGTCTTAAAGGAAAAAGGCGAAGCGATCACTACGGCGATGTACAAGATACTCTTTGAACGCCATCCTGAGCTAAAAGAACTCTTCAAGGATGCTGAACCCGACCAGTACAAAAAACTGGCGCAGGCTGTATATGCCTATGCAGCGAATATCGACAATCTGGGTGCACTTGGGAAGGGTATAGAGACGATAGCCCAGGCACATGTCAAGACAAAGATCAAACCTGAGCATTACCCGCTTGTCGGTGGGGCGCTTTTGAGCGCTATAGAAGAAGTGCTCGGTGAAGCTGCATCTGAGGATATCATGAATGCGTGGAAAGAAGCGTACTTCTTTTTAGCGGATGTCTTGATCAAACGTGAAGAACAGCTTTACGCCGAGGTCTAAAGTCAAAAGATATATTAAAGGCGGTGCGGTGTATTTTGGCAGGGTGAAAGGGTGTAAACGCTTTCCTGCCAGAAAGCCTTTTTCCAAGATAGCCTGAGAGGGCATCTTGTATCTGCTTTTGTCGGCATAATCGTCTACTCCTTTTGAACTCTCTTTTTTGATTCTTTTTATGCATCTAACACGTACGATGTACCCACCTAACATGCGTGTTTTAAAACGTATAGTGTCCATGCAATCACCGATTTCGCATCTTAATCTTCTGATTGTATTCTTTAAAAATTTTTGTTAATACTTTTGTAACACTTTTTATTTATAATCTGACTATGAATTCTGCCGGACTGAAATACAAATCATTTTTTTATTCTGTTTCTATACACATGTTCCTTGTATTGATA
>JBFEYG010000080.1:0-9919 GCA_041562275.1 Sulfurimonadaceae bacterium
GAAGAAGAACTTAATGCTGCACGCGAAGCTGTCAGCAAAGGGGCGATGATCATCGATGTCCGCTCGAAAAAAGAGTACAATCGAGGTGCTGTAGAAGGTGCTGTCAACATCCCTATCGATGTGCTGGACAAGGTATATCGCGGTATACCAAAAGAGAAAGAGCTTGTGGTGTACTGCCGTACGGGAAGCCGAAGTATGGTGGCCGCACGTCTGCTTAGAGAACAGGGTTGGACGGTTTATGATGTCGTTAACCAGGAGCAATGGTCACGAGGGTTGAAGCAGAAGTGACTTTGCGGACTATTTCTTGTCTGTTTTGATCTGAAGTGTCATCTCGTACAGCCACTGCTGCAGTTCGAACAACTCTTCATAGATACTGTAGCACCGATGTACAAGCTCTGCAGAGTAGAAGACTTCGTCAGGAGGGAACTTTTTGTTGACGACCAGCCGATTGAAACGGGCAAGTTCATCAAACGGATAGTCGCTTTTAAATCCCTTCGGCAGACGTTTATAATGTGCTTCGGAGATCTCATAGCCTTTTTTCTTAAGACTGTTTAGGATTTGGCTTAGACGTTCAGCTTTCTTCTCATCTTTTATGTATGCTCTGTAAGCGCTTAATATCTCAGGATGAAAGAGCCTTATTCCTGCACCGATAACACAGGTCTCAGGCGTAAAACGCGTATAGAAATTAGAACTGTGGGTCCGCTTGCCTTTGCCTTGCCAGAAGATGACGCCGCTGTGTGTCTTAAGGGGGGTCTTGTCTTTGGCAAAGCGGGTGTCTCTGTAGATGCGGTAGAGAGAACCGTTGATCTTGGGTATGGCGTTGATTGTCGGCACAAGTGCCTGTATGTGTTCGCCCATCTCTACAACAAAGGCACGGTTTGGTTCAAGGATATACGTTTCATAAAGATGTTTATGCAGCTCAAACCACTCTTTTGTATTGTTGGCGCGCAGCTCCTTTAAAAAAGTCAGCCCTTTTTTTGAATAGCCCTTAAAACAAGAGCTGTTGTCAGTTGTTTCCATTTTATTTTCCATATGATCTGTAGATGAGTGTGCATTTGCCTTCGCGCCTTGCCTGGTCGACCATTTGCCGGTAGGTCTGGACTTTGAACTGCGAGCGTTTTTTATCTGCCTGTGCCATGCCCATCTTTAGCTCACGAAGGTAACGAAAATCGAGTTGCATCCCTGGTTCGCATTCGCTCAAAGTCAGACTGGCAGCATCTATATAATTGTGAATGAGGTCCCATCCTGTTTGTGAGGCTATATTTGTCTTGAGGACGGGTTGCAGTTTTGACCAATACTCATCTGCTTTGGCATAAAGAGCATCGCATTCTGAGTTATCCGCAGAGAGACTTGAAAGAAGAAGAGCTGAGAACAAAAACATTTTTTTCATCATGTGAAAGTATACATGATTTTAAAAAAGCATAATAAAACATTAAATGATAATATGATATAACGTTACCTAATTATAATAATCAAAGGTGAATATATGAAGTTGGTTACCTATTTTACGTCTCTAGCAATGATCTTTACGGCCTTGTCCTTTGCCAATGAATCGGCACTTGTATCTGCGGCCAAAAACAGTGATCTTGCAAAGGTCAAAGCTGCGATTGGAGCAGGTGAAAATGTTAATGCAGTGGGCAAAGGCGGTGCAACGGCACTTATGTGGGCATCAAAGAACAACAAGATCGAGATCGTGGATTTTTTACTTGAAAAAGGTGCTGATGTCAATGCCCAAGACAGCGCAGGCTACAGTGCTCTGATCTATGCAAGTAATGAAGGCAATACAAAGGTCGCCGTAAACTTGATCAAGCACAAGGCTAATGTCGATGTACGTACTAAAAATGAGAACACAGCTTTGATCATCGCCGTGCAAAATGGCCAGTTGAACATTGTTAGACTCCTTGTTGATACAGGGGCTACTGTCGATATGCGCAACGGTGCGGGGTATTCAGCTTTGATGTTCGCAGCTCAAGAAGAGAATAAGAATGCTCATAAGATAGCGGAATACCTGATCAAACATGGTGCAGACGTCAATGCGCATGATGAAGAGGGATACAGTGTCTTGATGGCCGCGGCAGAGATAGGACATGTTGATATTGTCAAAATGCTTTTGGAAAAAGGTGCGAAGAAAAGCGTTAAAGACGAAGAAGGAAATACAGCGCTTAGTTATGCTGAGGCAGAAGAGCATGAGGAAGTCATCAAGCTTTTGAAATAGCTTACTTCTCCATGCCTCTGCTCAGATAGGCAAGGATAAGTGCAGCGACGATCAGAACACCGAACATGACGAGCCAAACGGTGAAGTCTACTCCGCCTGTTTTGGTTATAGCTGCATCGGGATTCATTACTTCCCTTTTATGTACGAACAGCAGTAGTCGGTGATCGTCTTGACGTTGACTTGAAACTTAGAGTTTGCAGGTACATCAAAGGTCTCTCCGCCTTTTATAGTTACAAAACTGTCACTTCCCGGAAGTTTCACATCCAACTCTCCTGCCGTAATGTCCATGATCTCATAGTCTGCTGTACCAAACTCGTATTCACCTGGCATCATGATGCCCAAGGTCTTGATAGAACCGTCTGCAAAAGTCAGGGTTCGGCTTGTCACCTTACCGTCAAAATAGAAGTTCGCCTCTTTTGTCACGGTTACGTTTGTAAATTCTGCCATAGTGTGTCCTCTAGTTAATGTAGGTGGGATTTTATCATAAAAGTGACGGACCTAAAAACTTTGCTTTTAAAACGGCATGATTCTTATAGCGGTCTGACCAATTTTTTGATCTCTTTTGGAAGTTGGGCAAGCGGGATCATCATGATTTTTTTCTTTTCGCCTTCTACGGCTACGGAGACTTCAACATCCATATTGTTAGGATTGATCGAAATGATCTTTATATGACGTTCTTTCTCTACATAGGAGATGTTCTGATCAGATAGATTGATTACTTTTTTCTTTTTCTTAGCCATAAGAAGATTTTAGCACAGTCGGGATTAAATCCGCTAATTTGGCAGCGAGAGCAAAAGATCGGAAGTATCATAGGGCAGGGACTATATTTCGCTCCCCCATCTCAAAGCGTCAAGGCCGTATTTCTCACGAAGTTTTTTAGTCTGCTGGGTAAGTTTATGCTGTTCCTGATCATACTCGTAATCGATCAATGAAAGCGTACGATGGGAATGGGCAGTGAATTGCGAACTTGAGATACTGATGCGGATGATCTTCAAACTCGGATAGGCATCTGCCTCTGTGAACAAGCCCAGGCAAAGGTCTTTAAAGAACTTCTCACTGAACAGACGGTTCTGGCTTATACTTGACTTTCCTTTGTAGCCTAGTTCGTAGGATATGCTCAGATGGAAGGTGGTCGGGATGACTTCCATACGCATGATCGCAAAACTGAGGTGACGGCTGAGGATGGTGAGACGGCGTTTGGCCTCGAGTCTGTCGCGGATAGGATCAAATGTCCTAGAAATCCCGATAGATTTTCGTATGTGTTCTTTTTCAATAGGTGTCGTGTCGATACCGCAGACTCTTTGGTAAAGGTCCCAGGTGGATTTGGTCTGATGTAGAAAAAGTGCTTTGGCTTTTTGGATGTCGCCAAGGGTCTGCAATCCGTAGTCGTGCAGTTTTTTGGTCGTCTTTCTTCCGATTCCGGGAAAGTCCTCTATGGGGATATCATGGATAAAATCGTCGACCTCCTCTTTAAAGACGGTCTTGATGCCAAAGGGCTTGGCATGGTTGGTCGCAAGTTTCGCGGTATATTTACTGGGCGCCGCCCCTATGGAAATGGGCAGTTTGAGCTTTTGGTACACTTCATCACGCAGGGCAGTGATAAACGCAGGAACGTCTTCGTCCTCGATCCATCCGCTTATATCACCATAGAACTCGTCAATGCTTCCCTGTTCAAGAAGCGGTATACGAAGTCGTAAAAAATCATGGAGTTCATGCGAAAGTCGTTGGTAGAGCTTCATATTGGGTTGTTTGATGATGATATGGGGACATTTCTGAAGGGCTTCGCTGATAGTGGTTCCTGTCTTGATACCATAGGCCCGGGCTTCATAGGAGGATGTTGTCAGAATACCCCGTATGCGTCCGTCAGGGTCGATAAAGCGGTTGATGTCGTTCTGTCCGCTGGAGGGACTGTCCTGAAAGAAGCTCATGACGAAGGCACCGTTGTTGGCAAGACTCATCGTCTGCCGGGTGTTCTTCTTTGAAAAGATATGCTGATCGGAACGGCCGCCGACACCCACAGGCCTGCCTTGCAATCTTGGGTCATTGATACGTTCGGCAGAGACAAAGAAGCAGTCGAGGTCAATATGGATTTTCATAACTGTAATGTAGCGTGATTTTGTGAGGGCAGTCGAAATATATGACAGTATGGAATAAAAAGAGAGATGTGATATGCGCAAAGCGTCTGTTTATTTAAAAAGTTTGGCAAAAGACGTTAAAATGTCTGCAACTATTAAAAAGGAGAGACAGATGCAGTATCGCTACATCGGAAGGACTGGACTGAGAGTCTCGCCTATCTGTCTTGGTACGATGACTTTTGGCACCCAGTGTGACAAGCAAGAGGCCTTCAAGATCATGGATAAGGCCTATGAAGCTGGTGTGAACTTCTTTGATACGGCTGAGGTCTATCCAGTGCCTCCTTCCGGTGAGCTTGGCGGATTGACTGAAGAGATAGTGGGTGAATGGCTGCAGGACAAGCCACGGGACAAGATGATCATCGCGACGAAGGTGGCCGGGGCTGCTTCAGGATGGTTTGTCCCACCGACACGCCATGGGATGACAGCGATTGACAGGCATCATATCACCAAAGCGATTGAGGGAAGTCTGAAACGTCTGAAGACAGACTATATCGATCTGTATCAGATGCACTGGCCCGATACAGTAGTCCCGATCGAGGAGTCTATGGAAGCCTTTGATAGATTGGTCCAAGAAGGAAAGGTGCGCTATCTCGGAACATCCAACGATACAGCTTACGGAACGACAAAGGCTAATATGACGGCTCAGATGAAAGGCTTTAAGCGTTTTGAGTCGATTCAAAACAATTTCTCGCTTTTGAACCGCCGTTTTTTGGATGAGATGAAAGTGATGTGCGAGCGTGAGCAGATCTCGCTCTTGCCTTACTCTCCTATGGCGGGCGGTGTCTTAAGCGGAAAGTATAACAATGCCTTTGGTGAAGAAGGGCGCTATAGCGCTTATGCAGCTTCCAAGACCTCGCGCGTTAGAGCGCAGGCGGCACGTTTTTTAAATGAGAAGACGCTCGCTTCAACAGAGAAATATATCAAGATCGCACAGGAAGCAGGTCTTTCCCCTGTGACCTTGGCCGTTGCCTGGAGCAAGCAGTTCTCTTTTGTAGCCTCAACGATCATAGGTGCTACAAAAGCCGCCCAATTGGATGCAAGTCTAAAGGCGATGCAGCTGGAGTTAAACGAAGAGGTCTTAAAGGCTTGTGATGAGGTTCATGCACAGATTCTTTATCCTATGGGCTAGTCTTTTTCTGCTTGCAGGCTGTGCGCCCAAGAAGTATGAAAAGAACGAGAGCCGTCTTATCATCATTAAAACACCCAAACTGAAGTATGCGGACCTGGGTTATCTCCGTCGTGATAAGGATGAGGTCAGGATGGAGCTTTTTGTCGCAGGTCAGATGGTGCAGAGTATTGAGATAGATACGCTGATCTGTGTCGATGAGGGCTGTCTTAGCAAGGCCACTTTTAATGCGGAGTATTTGCATTCTTCTTATCCTGATGACCTGTTGCTCGATGTGCTCTTGGCCCGGCCTGTCTTTGAAAAAGCTTCTATGCAGACAACAGATGATGGGTTTATACAAAAGCTAAAAACGACACAGTACAATATCATCTACAAGATAGAAAACGGGGATATCTACTTTAAAGATAAACAAAACGGATTCTTGATCAAGATAACAAAAACAAAAGGATAGACGTGAGTAATAAATTTGTCGGTGCACACACCTCTGCAGCAGGAGGTGTCTTTAATGCGCCTATCAATGCCAAGAAGATCGGAGCTCAGGCCTTTGCTCTTTTTACAAAGAACCAACGCCAATGGGTGGCAAAGCCTCTTGACACTGAAACCATTGACCGCTTTAAAAAAGAGCTGGAAGATGCCTGTATAGAACCCAAGCATGTCCTTCCGCATGATTCTTATCTTATCAATCTGGGTCATCCGGAACTTGAAAAACGCGAGAAGTCTTTGGATGCCTTTATCGATGAGGTAGAGCGCTGCGAACTCTTGGGTCTGGACCGTTTGAACTTTCACCCGGGATCATTTCTAAAAAAGATATCAGAAGAAGAGTGCCTGGACGCCATAGCAGAATCGATGAACTACACGCTGGATAAGACAAAGGGTGTGAAGCTTGTCATGGAAAATACAGCAGGACAGGGTTCAAACCTTGGATGGAAGTTTGAACATTTGGCTCACATCATTGACAAAATTGAAGATAAAAGCCGTGTCGGTGTATGTCTAGACACTTGTCATATGTTTACAGCGGGCTATGATATAAGAACACGAGAGACTTATGATATATCTATGGCACAATTTGGTAATATAGTCGGATTTGAATATTTAATGGGGATGCATCTGAACGACTCCAAGCCTGACTTGGGTTCTCATGTAGACCGTCATGATAGTATAGGAAAAGGGAAGATCGGTCTGGATGCTTTTCGTTTTATCATGAATGATGAGAGAATGGATGATATCCCCTTGATCCTTGAGACCATAGATGAAAGTATATGGGCCGAAGAGATCAGACTGCTTTATTCGCTAGAGGGATAGGCGCTAAGGCTACATGCATTAGACTTTACATTAATTAGGGAGAACATAGATGAAAAAAATTGGACTTTTGTCGCTTGCGGCAACGACGGCTTTGATGGCAAACGGATATAAAATACCGGAGCAATCACAAAAATCAGTCGCTCTTTCTGCAGCCTACGTAGCGAACGCGCATGGTGCGGATGCTTCTTACTGGAATCCGGCAAATATGGTCTTTGAGACAGGAAAGGGGTCTATTGAAGCGGATTTGGGTTACATTCATCTACCATCTGTTGACTTTGAAGGTACTGTGACGCCGACGAGTCCCACTTCAACGAGTACGTCTTCGAAAAAAGAGAACTTCTTGATCCCGACATTTTATTATGTCTCTCCGGCAGTCGATGATTTCCGTTTTGGTGTAGCACTTATTTCGCCTTTTGGGCTTTCTAAACGCTGGGGAGAGCAGCCTGGAAAAGCTGTAGCAGAAGAGTTTACCCTGATGACGTACGAGATCAATCCTTCTGTGGGGTATAAGATAAATGATAAACTTGCTATTGGAGCTGGTCTAAGAATGCTCTATGCAAAGGGTACTGTAAAATCTGATGCAGGTGCACCTACTGAACTAACCCGTGATATGACGGGGGATAGTCTGGATTTTGGTTACAATCTTGCTGTTACCTATAAGCCTCTGAAAGAGCTTTCCTTGGCAGCGACTTACCGTTCCCATATCGATATGGAACTGGAAGGTGATGCAACACTGTCTAATTCTGCATTTGCTCCATTGTCAATCACTGCTGGCTCTTATACTGGACCTGCCTCTTTGACTGCTCCGGCCCCGGCAACAATGAGTCTGGCCGCTGCCTATACTTTTAATGAGGCGACAACAGTGGAGTTTGTTTATGACAGAGTGTACTGGTCGAAGTACAAGGAGCTAGACTTTAAATATCAAGGAGATACTTCGACGATGAGCCCTTTGATTGTGGCTAAATTTGATAATCCTATTGATAAAAATTATACGGATGAAAATAGTTACCGTTTAGGGGTGACGCATAAGTTTGATTCAGTATGGACAGGGATGGCAGGTATGGTTTATTATAAGACTCCGGTACCGGACAGCAGTTTAAATTTTGAACTTCCGGATTCTGATGGAATGGCCTACTCTGTGGGTACGCGATATGTCTTCTCTGAACAAGTGGAGTTAGGGGCATCGTTTCTTTATGCAGACAGAGATAACAGAACAGTCCATCAAACATCAGACCCTGGTATAAACGGTACATTCAGCGATTCCAAGGTCTATGTTGTCAACGTAGCGATGGAATACAAGTTTTAACGCTTTCCCTTCGGGGTAGAGCCGTTAGCAAAGTATGGTTGAAATCCTTTGTTAATCGCTCATAGATTTTTTAAAAGGTAATAAATGATCTATCCATACGAAAACTTCTACGAGATGATTACTGAAAACGCACAGGCACAGCCGCGTAAAACAGTTCTTTTTGTGGATGATGAGAAGATCTCCAATCTGGAGTTTTTGCAAAAGGTCGACAGTTTCGCACGTTTTTTGGTGCACAGCGGAATGAAAAAAGAGGATAAGATCGCTCTTATCATGCCTAACAGTGCAGAGTTTTTGATCGCTTTTTTTGCGATTAGCAAGATCGGCGGGATCATAGTGCCTATTAACAATATGCTTAAGCGAGAGGAATATATCTATATTCTCAATGATGCCGAGGCTAAGATGCTCATCAGTTCGGCTAAGTTTGCAGAACAGACTAAAGACCTTCAAGTTACTACCGGAATAGAGAAAACGGTATGGATAGATAGGATACCGGATACCGCAGGTGATCATGCTTTGTTTTCCGAAGCAATAGCGATCCCGCCTTTTCATGATGAGCATAAAGCGAATAACGCGATTGACGACCTTGCGGTATTGATCTACACATCAGGCACAACGGGGCATCCAAAAGGAGCCATGCTATCATATAAAAATATTTTTTCAAACCTTCATGGCGGACAGGAGCGGTTTGATCTGAACAAAAAGGATAGATTTATTGTCTATCTTCCTATGTTTCATTCCTTCACCCTTTCTATTTCCGTACTTCTTCCTATCTACATTGGAGGGTCAATGGTGATTATCCCGTCAATCTTGCCTTTTAGCAACATTATCAAGCAGACGCTTCTTAAGCGTGTCACGATCTTTTTAGGGATACCGGATGTCTATAATGCTTTGGTAAGGGCAAAATTGCCTTGGTACTTTTTGTGGTTTAACTCGGTGCGAGCCTTTATCTCGGGAGGAGCACCGCTGAGTGAAGATACACTGACCCGTTTCAATGCCATCTTTCAACGCGCCAAGATGCTTGAGGGGTATGGTTTGAGTGAATGTTCTCCTGCTGTTTCGATCAATCCAGTAAATAAACAAAAAGTGCTATCTATCGGCCTTCCTCTGTACGGATACCAGGTCAAGATAGTCGATGAAGAGATGGTCGAGGTTCCGACCGGCCAAGTTGGAGAACTAATTGTAAAAGGCGATTGTGTGATGTTGGGTTATTGGAAGCAGCCGCAGGCAACAGATGACACGATAATCAACGGTTGGCTTCGTACGGGTGATCTGGGTAAGGTGGATGAAGAGGGTTACATCTACATAGTAGACAGAAAAAAAGATCTGATCATCTCGAAGGGGATCAATATCTATCCAAGAGAGATCGAAGAAGTACTCTATCTTAACCCGGTGATCAAAGCAGCTGCTGTCATAGGGATCAAAGATGATCATATCGGAGAGATACCTGTTGCCTATATAGAATTGGATGCGGACAAAGAAGTGATTACAGAGAAGGAGATAAAGAGTTATCTTAAAGATCATCTGGCCAACTTCAAGATTCCAAAACATATCTACTTTTTGGAAGAACTTCCAAAAACAGCAACAGGTAAAGTTTTGAAACGTATTTTAAAAGAAAACCACAGATAAAATCCAAGGTTTTCTTTGTGTTTATATAGAAAAAACTAAACAAATCCGACAACTTTCAAAATTCCTCCCAAAACCTCTTGACATGAAAGATAAATTCCCCTATAATTCCCGTCCACAAACGATGAGACCTTATGTTAAGGGCTTAGAAGAGAGCGTTTGAGATCATTGAAAACTAAGTAGAAGACGTTAGATTTGAACGAATCTATAGA
>JBFEYG010000081.1:0-9916 GCA_041562275.1 Sulfurimonadaceae bacterium
AGCGATGGAGTGATCCCTACAAAGAGACCCTTGTCCGCAGCCGGATCGACACGACACGTCAACTCGTAGAAGCGGTAAACCAGAGTAATGTAAGACACTTTATCTCCACTTCGGCTATCGGTATCTATCCCAACAATACTGCCTGTGATGAGAGCTGTCAACAAAGAGGTGATGACTTTTTGACGCACCTGGCCGAGGCATGGGAGAATGAAGCCCTCAAGTGTGACAAAAAAACGACTATCTTGCGCTTTGGCATTGTTCTGGGTGAAGAAGGAGGTGCTTTGGCTCAGATGCTCACCCCTTTCAGGCTGGGTCTGGGCGGCACTATAGCAGACGGATCGATGATGACCAGCTGGATCCATATCCAAGACCTTATCAAAATCTACGGTTTTGTGATCGATAAGGGGCTCGAAGGTATTTACAACGCAACAGCCCCCAATCCGGTCAGTAACTACACCTTCACCAAGACCCTGGGCAGACTCCTGCACCGTCCTACATTCCTGCCCATTCCCTACTTTGCTTTACGGCTCATGTACGCCGAAGCGGCCTCAGTTCTGACAGACTCCAAAGAGGTCTATCCCAAAGCGCTTCAAAAAGCGGGGTTCATCTTTGATTACGAATATATAGAAACTGCCCTGCAGGAGATACTGGCCTAAGATTAGACATACCTGCACAAAACAATATCTTATGCAAAACCTACAGTATTTGAGAGGAAACAGAGTAAGCCCTTTCAAACACTCTGCCCCATAACAAGCTATCTATTTTATATATATCGTTCAACTTACGTTGACAGGCTTCGCTTCTTTTGGAAGAACTATTGTGAATCTTGCCCCTCTTTCGGTGTTAAAGACATTTAACACTCCACCGACATGTTTTTCAATGATCATCTTCGACATGTAAAGCCCCAGACCGGTACCATTTTTAGACTTGCTGCTAAAGTATGGTTCAAATACTCTATCTATGATACTATTTCCGATCCCTCCTCCGTTGTCTTCTACACTGACTGATACACTCTCACCGCTGCATTCTAGTTGTACCCAGATATGACGCTCATCACTCTTTTTTTCAACCAATATGTCGATAGCATTATTGACGATGTTTATAAGGGCCTGGACCACCTCATTGGTATAGGTCTCGATAAACACCTCATCACACATCTCAAGATGCATCTTTACTTTTTCCTGGATAAGCCGCGGTTGGATAAAATGCTGCAGACGTTCGACAAGCTTGTTGGCAGATATATGTTCGCTGGCCTTGTCCGGTTTAAAATAGGTCTGAAAATCATCTATGGTGTCAGAAAGATATATCATCGTATCCGAGATCTTCTCGAGGATCTTGTCACATTCGCTCGGTTCTTTGCCTGCGACCATCCTCTTTAACCTCTCATTGGTTATAAGCAATGTCGTAGTGGATAAAGGCTGACGCCACTGATGTGCGATCATGCTCATCATCTCTCCCATCGTCGCAAGACGTGACTGCGTGATCATAAGCCTCTCCTGTTCCGTGATCTTTGCCACTTTATCGGCGACTTTGCTTTCAAGGGATTCGTTAAGCTCTTGCAGCTCTTTTGTCTTTTGGACGACCGTTTGTTCAAGTTCTTCATTAAACTGTTCAAGCAGTTTTTGCTGGGCCGTGAGCTCCTGTTCAAAATCAATGATCTTCTTCGCATACGCACGGAAAAAAAGCGTTGCGATTATCAATCCCAATATCGAACTGATGATCGCTGTTTCAGAGAGCTGAAGATCATAAAAAATATTCGCGCTTACTACTACTGCTATAGAAATAATACTGACTATATTCCCTGCACGCAGACCGCCTGTGATATAAGCTGCAAACACAAGCAGATAGAACCAGATAATACGAAACTCATCATGGGGCACGAACAGAAGTGCTGATATAAATGCAAACATCGCAGCCGTATACATAAGGTAGGCACTTTGATAATAACGACTTTTAGGCCCGCGCAAACGTATCAGAAGTACTATAGAGGTCAATACCAGAAGATAATTCGAAACTGTCTGGATAGTGCCCAACGGGTTGATCCCGAGCAGACTTAAGGTGGCAAAAATAAAAGTGAACAGCCCCATCACAACTAAGACTGAATTTATGACCCGATACTGAAACTTTACAAGCAGCTCATCTTTTTTAAATGAATGCCCACTTTCCAAAAGTCTGTTAAAAAATAAATTCAATCTTTCACTCACAATTATCTTTCTATTTAAGAGATCTTACTAGATTATACATTTTTATCTCTTAGATTAAAGAAGGGATGGAACAACTATGTAGGATGTCCTTTTGAAAGCCTATTAGTAGATAAATTTATGCTAAAGAATAGATAGGATGACTGTAGAAGAAGGTACAGGACACCCTCCAGTGAGGATGTCTTTTTGTTATGCAGTTAGAAAGTATACCGTACCAAAAGCTATAGCAGAGGCCCCCATAAAAATCGACCCATACATAAAAGAAGAGATCAGTTTGATCACAGGCTGATAAGTCCATTTCACAAGCAGAATAATCCCTGATCCCATAAGAGAGGGAATAAAGGTGTATGCCATTATCTCCAGTAGACCAAAACCGTTTGGAAGATAGATAAAATGTGCTATCAAACCGTCAAAGATCACCATAGCTACAAAATAAAATGTGATATGGCGAACCGTCTGAAACTGTTCAAAACATTTAGAAAATTCAACTTCTTCCGTTATAAGACACTTCATATCAGAAAAATCAGCATCCTTTAGGGATTTTTCCTCGCAAACAAAAAACACCAAGAGACTGAAGAAAAGCCCTACTCCCATCAATAACATAATCGTTCCCATGCATGGATCCTTGTGTATCATTTTATAATAAATTATTATATCGTAATAATTAAAAAATATAATTTTTTATAATATCACAAAAGAAATGCCTATTTGTCTCACCTATGCCTTTCACATTCCGTACACGATACACCTGTAGAATTAATCCTCTGACTACTGTAAAGCGTCAGTTAAAATCGAGTAAAATGTCATTTTTAAATAATATGGAGAGATTATGTACAGCAATAGAAGTTTGGCCAGATGGGCATTCCCCCTGATCATGGTACTTTTTGCATCTGCACTCTACAGCACTGAACTTGATTGGTCACATGATTATGAGCAGGCATTGGCCCAGGCAGAAAAAGAGCAGAAAGATGTGTATCTGTTTATCGGTGCGGACAAATGCAAGTTTTGTGACCGTTTCAAAAAGATAACACTGACGGACAAAGGTATTTTGAAGCGGCTAAACAGAGATTATGTGCTTTTATATCTGTCCAGAGACCAGCACAAGATCCCAGGCAGGTTTAAGACCAAAGGTGTTCCCAGACACTATTTTTTGACACCGCAGGGAAAGATCATCCATCAGACCTGGGGAGGCAGAGAGGTCCACGGTTTTTATGATGTTCTCGACGAGGCTGAACTGAACAAGATGGACTAGAAAAGTCACTTACTCTTCGTTATCATCCTTATACGCATCTATAAAACCATCGACCAGGATAGTAAGCGCCTCACGCGTATCTTCATAAGGCTCAAACCCTTCTATAAACTTACTTTCTAGGTACGTATACGAAAAGGTCTCGATATTGTCCTTGCGCTTCGTCACGACTTCTTCTCCAAGACCGATCTCAATGTGCAAAGCCAAAGAGCCTTCTATATCCAAGGCACTGACTTTGACCACAAAGATATCTGCATCCGTCTCTCCAAGTACAAAACCGGCTTTTTCCAGCTTCTGTTTGATCATGCTCTTGAGTTCTTCCTTTTTCTCTTTGGTAAGGAAGTTGGCGTCACTTGCAAAATAGAGGTTTAGAGAATGTACATTGTCAAGCGTATACAACGATGCTGAAAAAAGCGATCCGGCAAGTATAAGGGCCAAAAATAGGCTTTTCATCATTGTCCTTTCTCCTCAAAAATGCTCAGAGCATCATCCATGTTCTCCAAGAACTCATCTTTTTTCATGTAGGCTACTGTTTCCAAAAGGGATTTTTCGGATGCCGGGTCAACGAAAAATACGGCAGGGATCAAAGAACTGAAAAACGTTTCGGGATAGTTTCCTTTGTCCTTGTATTTGTCGATGACAAGCCCTACAAAACTCTCATTAGTCTTGGCAATGACTTCAGATGACTTGAGTGTTTTTCTTTCGAATTTTTTACACCATGGGCAGTAATCCCCCACAACAACAAGCATGACCATCTTGTTCTGTTCTTTGGCTGTTTTTACAGCAGTCTTGTAGTCGCGCAGATAGTTTACTTCCGAAGCGAACTCGTCGATCTCGGCAGTATAACCAAGACTCAGCATCATCAAAAGTGTGATAAATATTTTCATAGGTTTCCTTGATTTAGAATACGTATTATAAGGCAATTAACACAAGTTTCTATCACAATAAATACGATTTGCTCTTATTGTTAAGTTATCTTTAAAGAGGGTGCTATAATTGCGCCCATGAACAAAGTATATGTAACAGACCTTGACCACACCTTTTTACGCAGTGACCTCAGCATCAGTGACTTTACCAGGCTGACCTGGAATGAAAAATCCGAACATGCTTATCTTTCTATTGCCACGGCTCGCAGTTTTTATTCTGCTTCCAGTCTTCTGGAAGGATTTCATATCAATGCGCCTTTGATCCTGCTTGACGGCTCGCTCATCGTCTCTGCCGACAAGCAGATCATTGACACCAAGTTTCTGGACAGGGAGACCGCCAATATGTTCATAGACGAAGCGATAAGACGCTTTGACCTTCACCCTTTTGTCATCGGACTCAACGGGACGGACCTTGATGAGTCTTTTGATTTTCCCATGAAGCTGACACAGGTGCAGAAACAGCTGCTTATCAACTACAAAGATGACCCGCGACTGATCCAGCGCAAGAGTGTCTACGCAACGGATCAGACATTTAAAGTGGTCTACATGGGCTCGCAGGAAGAGATGTTTCCCTTGACTGAGTACCTGCGGTCACATTTTGGAAAGACCTTCGAGTTTAAACTCTCTCCGGAGAACTATACCAAAGGGTATTTTCTCACTATCTTGCACCCTTTCGGAGACAAAGCACACGGGCTTCAGCGGCTTAGCGAACATCTGCAAAGACCGCTTGATGACATCACTGTCTTTGGAGACAGTATCAATGATATTGGGATGTTTAAACTCGCAGGCACATCGGTCGCAGTATCCAATGCCCTAGAACAGACCAAAGCAGTCGCGGATATCATCTTGGAGCGCAGCAATGACGATGACGGAGTCGCTCACTACCTGAACAAAGCGATCCGCTCTTCGCAAAGTCTTTAAGATTTTCCTCTGACTGTCAGATCGGAAAACTTCCCTATACCTCTGCTGCTTTTATATACCTGCAGCTTCAAACATGATCATAAGCTGCTTCCCAAAAAAAGAACCCTGCACTCATCTTCACGCTTGATTATTGGCTCCAAACATAGCAACAGCATAGGAACGAGAACAGATAAACGGGTTGATTTAGTATAATATGATAATTTTAGTACAATTGAACATTATCGATTCTAAAGGATAGAGATGGATCTGCAAAAGATACTCGAAGAGATACAGACTGAAATAGAGCCTCTCCTGGGCAAAGGAAAAGTTGCTGACTATATTCCCGCTCTTGCCAAGATCGACCCAAGGCAGTTTGCCATGGCGATCACGTGTAATGACGGGCGTGTCTACAGTGTAGGCTGCGACGAGACGCTTTTTTCTATACAGAGTATTTCCAAGGTCTTTACCTTCACCCTTGCCCTTCATTTTTACGGAAGCGAGCTGTACAAACGGCTGGGAAGAGAACCTTCCGGCAATCCCTTCAACTCTCTGGTACAGTTGGAGTATGAAGAGGGCATCCCGCGTAACCCTTTCATCAATGCCGGGGCAATCGTCGTAAGCGACAGCCTTATATCGCATTACGGAGGTGCTCAAAATGCTCTGGATGCTATCCTCGGTTTTATACGCGAGATCAGTGACGATCAAAACATCGACATAGATGAAGAGGTCGCAAAGTCCGAGATGGAGCATGGCTATCGTAATGCTGCTCTGGCTAACCTCATGAAGAGCTTTGGCAATATAGACAATGATGTCACAGAGGTACTGCAGACCTATTTTCAACACTGTTCGGTAGAGATGAATGTCAAAGAACTTTCCCGTTCAATGCTCTATCTGGCCAATGACGGGACAGACCCTTTGACCCACAAGCCCTTTATCACACCGCAGCAGGCCAAGCGGATCAATGCCGTGATGCTCACCTGCGGCCATTATGATGCTTCGGGAGATTTTGCCTTTCACGTAGGACTCCCCGGAAAAAGCGGCGTAGGCGGCGGTATTGTCGCCATTGTCCCAGGGAAGATGAGCATTGCGGTCTTCTCACCCGCACTCAATGCACAGGGCAACTCCCTTATAGGGACTAAGGCCCTGGAACTTTTCACTACCAAGACCGGATGGTCGATCTTCTAAGACTTCAAAATAGTTAAGAGATGATCCCGTTGTGCCATTGCACAAGAGTCAAACGGTATCCGTCTTTTACAGGCATGACTTCATGGCTGTAGATAGGATTGCTTGGAAAGACAAGCATATCCCCTGCTTTTGGGTAGAAGCTTATGTTCTTGCCATCCTTATCAAAAAGATAGTTAAAAACCAGTTCCCCTCCGTTAAAATGTTTGTCATCCCCTTTTTCTTGCGTATACGAAGTCGTAAACAAGACCGTACTAATCTTGCGCTGGGCAGCGACCTGAACAAAACCGACTGTCTCGCCATTGTCATCAACAAGTTCATTTGAATCATCCGCATGTTTGATATAAAAAGCGCCCTTTGTGTACTCAAGGACCTGAACCTTGGTCGCCGTTGTCAACGCGATCTTGAAGTAGTCTTCGATCTGCCTTTGGTGCTGTTTAAAACTTCTGTTATAGTCCTTGAGCAATCGTTTCGGTAGTTTGTGTATCACGGTCTTACGGATCGACTCATCGACACTCGGATCGACGATACTGCTCAAGATGGTCGTCTTAACTTTGGCCTTTTGCGCATCGGAGGTATTGCGTGTATGCTCTGCAATGATATTGCATGAGAATTCCGGCAAGAAGTTTTCAATCAGCAGATAAGGATGGTCATAATACTGATTGGGCATGAGCCGTGTGGTGATATCCAAGTCTAAGATGAAATCATCACAAAAGACCGTGTTGCTGATCTGTTTCATCAGGCCTTCTGTTCTTTAGAACTATCTTTGGACTTGCTCTTTTTGTGACGCGGCTTTTTCTTGTGTGTCTTGGCAGTTTTCGGTATCTGTTCGGACTCAGGTGTAGGGACAAACCCTTCAAGCTCTTCTTGCGTGATCTCCTGTCTCATCTTTCGCTCGATAAGAAACAACAATGTCTCTTCTTCCTCGCTGACAAGAGAGATCGCTTCGCCTGTCTCAGACACACACCCCATGCGGCTAAGATAATGCTCCGCCTCCAAAGGAAGGTCATATCCTAACATATACTCTACTCCAGTAAGTCCAAGTGCCTGCAAGATCATATCTGTGGTGATGAGGATATCTACCTCACCTTCGTTAAAAGCTTTGGCTCCCGCTTCACAAGCCTGTTTCCCCTTATTTGAATGTACAGCTACGGCATTGATATCTCGTGTTTGAAGATAGGTCTGCACTGCGTCTGCACCGCGCTTGGTCTTTGTGATGACAACTGCTTTCGCCGTAGCAAAATTTCTTATGATCTGCTCCAGCATAGCACTTTTGTCTGCTTGTGAGACAAGATAGAGTTTCTGTTTAACACGTTTTGCGACACTGATAGGGTCATTGTACTGCTTGACTGCGGCTTGTTCTTCAATTGGTTCAGGCATTGATATCTTTCATATAATGTAGAATCGCCCCTGAGAGAGATACTCTACGGACGGGTTGATAATAATACGGAAGTATAGCGGAGAGTAGATAAAAAGAGAGTCCGCACAACGAACTAAAAAGCCTTTGTGCTTAGAGCGTATCCGACCGCGGTTCACCGAGGTAAAACCCTTGTGAACGGTCGATGCCTAGTGCTTTTACTATCTCATGGACTTTCGCATTATGCACGAATTCGGCGATACAGATCAATTGACGCTTATGCGCAAAATGGACGATCGCTTCGATGATCGATGTCGCATTTATATCCGTGTGCAAGTTTTGAATAAGACTGCCGTCGATTTTGATGTAATCGATTTTAAGCTGCAGTAGGTGATCAAAGTTGGAGTAGCCTGAACCAAAATCATCGATCGCGAACCTGCATCCAAGTGTCTTCATCTCATCAATGAAGTTCAAGACCTCCGAATAGTTTTCGATCCCCACTGACTCCAGGATCTCGAAAGTGATCTGTTCTTGAACACCAAAGTTCTTTACCTGCTCCTTGATAAAAAAGACCGTATCCTCATCGAGGATATCATCAACAGAGAGGTTGATAGAGAAATGATCGCTCTTATGTGAAAAGTGACGGCAGCTTTTTTCGACCATGATCCTTGTCAGCCGGGTATAAAGCCGCGCTTTTTTGGAGATCTCAAGAAAATGAAAGGGACTGAGCACATTGCCGTCTTTTTCGATTAGACGGATCAAACATTCATAACTTACGACAATACCGGTAGTATTGTCAAAAATAGCTTGAAAATATGGAACGATACGGTCATTTTCAATAGCTTCTGTCAGTCTCTGGACCCATTGCATGTTTTGATGGTACTGATCTTCGATATTTAGACTCCCGTCATAGATCATAAACGGTTTGTGATTTATGCGGGCCGTTTTAAGTGCAATATCCGCTTTTTCCATTCCGTCTTTGATGTTTATCGTCGCGCCCATCGTAACCTGTATCTTGATCTTGGCATCTTCAAAATAGATAGGTACATTTTCAATACGCTCGCCCAGACCTTTTAAAAACAGTTCAAAACTGTTGTAACCGATAGAATGACTGGTAAAGATAGCAAATTCGTCGCCTGAGAGTTTATAAACTTTCATATCAGGCTGAGTACTGGTGATCTGCTTCAATGTCTCACTCAGTGAACTCAGGACATGATCACCTGCCACATGTCCATAAAAGTCATTGATCTGTTGGAATCCGTCAACATTGATAATGAGCAGTATGCCATCATCCGCATTGGCAAGGTCTTCTAATAACCGGATGCGGTTTGGCGATCCTGTAAGCGTGTCCGTATAGAGTTGACCACGTAACTGAACCGTCTTGTTCTCGACCTCTTTTTCCAAGAAACCGGCAATGTCCTTTTGCTGTTTGGCATAATTTGAGATTCGGATATTCATCTCTTTCAAGGCACTTGCAATGTTCCCTATCTCGGTGTTCTTATCATAAGAGGGAAGTAAAAGTTCCTCTCCCGGAACAAGGGCACCCACCTGTGAAGCAATTTTTTTCAGCGGTGTGAGGAGATAACGTATATATGATGTTAAAAGTACGATCAATAGACTCAGCACCCCAAGAATAATCAAAAGGACCATCCTGTACTTCCAGGTAAGCTCATCATAATGCGCACTTGAATATGACAGGTAGAGTGTTGCCATTGTCTCATTCGTAACCGGATGCATCAGTTCCTTATGAACATCAAAATTCTCTTCATTGTCGGTCACCTCACTGCCTATGTTCTCGATATTGACAAGGTCTTGACCCTTTTGAACGATCTTAAAAGAAAGGATATTAGGATTTGAAGTGACCTGACGGGCCAGTGTCAAGATATTGCTGTCCCGGCCCAGATAAAGTTCGATCGCCAATATCGGAGCAAGCATTTCGACGATGGTCGCAGCTTTTTCTTTTTCTGCAGTATAAAGTGCCTCTTTATTTATTTTGTCAAATACCAAGAAACCCGTAAAAAACACCACAAAAAAGATCAAAGAGACCAAAAAGACGATCTTAGTGGAGAGAGAATACGCTTTCTTAATCTTCATCAAAAAA
>JBFEYG010000082.1:0-9869 GCA_041562275.1 Sulfurimonadaceae bacterium
AAAATGGAGCAGAAGATCCACCCTTAAGATGTTCTTCTGAACCAATCTTCGATCGTAGGCTTAGTCTTGTACCTGACTCAAAAGATTTGTCATCTCGGATGCTTTGGCTGCGTCCATCTTGCTGAGTATCTTCGCTGTCGCTTTTGGCTTTAAAGTAGCCAGGATAGAACTGGCTTCTTTGGCATCAAGCTTGCTCAAGATATCAGCCGCAGACTGGGCTTTCATCTTGGCATAGGTCTGTGAGACCTTGTCCATTTTCTGTTCTTTGAGCTCTTTTAAAAGTTCTTCTGTCTTTTTCAGTTTTTTCTCGACCTCGTCCTCACGCTGTTTGAGATCATTTTCCTGAAAATTGAGTGTTGCTTCTTTTTCTGCAAGCTTTGCTTCTTTTTGTTTCAGAAGTTCTTCGGTCGCCTCTTTTAAGGCGTTAAGTGCCTGTTCCTGTTCATCAATGCGCTCAAGCTCCAGAATAAGTTCCTGTTTTCTCTCTTCAAACACCTGGGTACAGTCATAGAGTTCGCTCTTGGCCTGCAGGCTTGCACTCATGGCAGACATGGCTATAAAAATAATCAGAAGTCTATACATCGGTGTTCCTGTTATACATCATCAAAGCCACCTCGTCCAGGGCTTTCGCTTCTCTGTCTTTTTTTGCTTTAAGCACTTTTTCGATCTCATGTGTTTCGAGATACTTGAATTTTTCGTGTTCAATATTAGCAGTTTTGAGCTGTTGCATTGCTTTTACCAAAGCATTTTCAGCCATATGCAGATTATGCTTATTAAAGGCAATCTCGTCTTGTACTCTCTGCTTCAGAAGCTGCATCTGCCTATACAGTGAAAAGTCCCCTTTTTCGGGCATCTTCAGATCACGTAGATCATTATAGGCATTGTCGATCCTCTCTTGGATCTGGCGAATGGTCTGATGGCAGCTCTGCACTGCTTTTTCCATCATATCAAGGCGTTCTTTTTTAATCTTTACAAGTGAGCTGTATTGGGTCTTCAAGGATTTAGCCTTGAAGAATAGAAGATGGAGTAAGGCTTTGGCATTCTTTCTCCTTTGGAAGGATTACAGGATGATCGTATCGTTTCTATCCGGTGAAGTCGAGACAAGCCCGATCTTTGTCTCTGTGATCTCTGCTAAAAACTCTAAGTAGGTCTTAGCTGTCTCAGGAAGTTCATCCCAGCTTCGTACACCCTCTGTCTTGTCCCAGCCAGGGAAAGATCTGTAGATAGGCTTGACATTTTCGATGTCTGATGGCATATAATCGATCTCTTTGCCTTCATACTCATACGCCACACACATCTTGACTTCCTCAAAACCGTCAAGGACGTCCAGTTTCATGATAGAAAGTTCGTCACATCCATTGATACGTGAAGCATGCTTACATGCTACCGCATCGAACCAGCCGCAGCGGCGCGGACGGCCCGTAGTCGTACCGAACTCATGCCCCTGCTCACGAAGTTTGTCACCTTCGACACCGAAATCTTCTGTTGGAAAAGGGCCGTTACCCACACGTGTACAGTAGGCTTTTACGATACCCGTGATGTTGCCGATGTCTTTTGGAGAGATACCCAGACCGGTACATGCACCTGCCGAGATAGTAGACGATGATGTGACAAACGGATAGGTCCCGTGGTCGATATCAAGAAGTGTACCCTGAGCACCTTCCAAAAGGACTTTTTTGCCCTCTTTCATAAGGTCCCATGTCATCTTTGTCGTGTTGCAGATAAACGGAAGAAGGACTTTGGCATACTCGATAAGCTCAGCTTCCAGTTCAGGTTTTGAAGGAAGTGCAATATCCATTGCCTTGAAGACAGCTGCATTTTGTTCAAAATGCTCCATGATATCTTCCGTCAACTTCTCAATATCTTTAAGCTCACCCATTCTGTGGCCTGAACGGGAGATCTTATCCGCGTATGAAGGTCCGATACCGCGACCCGTCGTCCCGATAGCTTTATCTCCGCGCATACGCTCTTTTGCCTGATCGATAGCGATATGGTAGTTAAGGATCATATGTGCTGATTCAGATACAAAAAGACGCCCCTGAAGTTTGTCAAACTGCTTCATCTCTTTGATCAAAGCTTCCGGACAGACGACGACACCGTTTCCGATGATGTTGAGTGCAGACGGATTCAAAATACCTGAAGGAATAAGATGAAGTGCATATTTAACACCGTCAACCCAGATTGTATGGCCTGCATTGTGTCCGCCCTGATAACGTGCTACTGCGTCAAATTTTTGAGCAAGAAGATCAACAATCTTCCCCTTGCCTTCATCACCCCATTGAATACCTACGATTAAATCTGCTTTCATTACATATTACCTTTTGTATCTTCTAATTTTTCTATTATCTTGTCCGTGTACAGAGCAAAGCCTACTGATGTCACTTCATCATTGACATAGCGCCCGCCGCGTGCATACACATCGTTGTTCTCTATCATACGAAAGTAAAGTTCATCATAATAAAGCATCTTTGCATAATACAAAGGTGCGATGACAAAGTTGTCATATTCGATGTTTTCTGCCAGCTCCTTCATACGTCTCAACTCAACCTTGATCGTCTCCGGAACGACCTCTATGACGGCATCGATATCTTCTAGTCTTTCAAGATAGATGATATCTTTCAGCCAGGCGACTTTGTTATCCAAAAGTTTTTGGATATTGATATGTCTGAAGTCATCGATATCGATATCAAGCTCTTTTGATATCAGCTGCGGGATACGTATGTTTGATATCTGCAAAAGCGGTTTGATGCCCAAAGCATTGACCGTATCTACGGCCGATTGAAGCACTGTAGAAAGGTTCTTCTCTCCGATATACTCTGCACCGATCTGATAGATCTCTTTGGATGGGTACATATAGATAGGCTGGATATAGAACCATTTTTGATGCGTTGTATTTCGTCCCAGACGCTTATCCAGAAGACGGACCACATCGATCGTCGAATCCGCTCTGAGTGTCAGTTGATAGTTTTGCATATCGTTCATTCGGATAAGTTCTTTTTCATTGGCGATGCTGAGATGCTGGTGGTAAGAGAAAAGCGGTGTGATCAGTTCTTCATAACCCGCTTCATACAGTACATCGCTTGCGATGGCTTCGATCTTGCGCTTGATCTTTGCCGTCTCGCCGAAATAGAGTTTTGTTCCCGATGGAATCTCGTGTTCTAACTTCATCCTCAGTTTTCCAAGGCTTTAAAATAAAGCTCGTTGAACACTTTGTTCGCTGTTCCGTCATAAGCACGTCTATCAAGTTTTGCCAGTGCAAGCTCGACCGCATTGACGACCCATGAGATCTCGTAGGCTTTGATCAGACCCATCTGGTTGATACGGAAGATCTTGCCTTTAAGATGGTCCTGGCCACCTGCTACATTGACCTCATAATCGTTTTTCAAGATGTTTCTGATCTCAGAAGCATGTTCATCATCAATCGTCGTCATCGAGTTGGCTGGTGTTGTCGGATAGATGTGAAGACCAAGCGCTTTTAAAGCGCCCTGTGTGGCAAGAGCACGTGCTGCCGTCTCTTTATAGAGCTTTTCAAGACCGCCATTGGCATCGATCTCTTTCAAAATGGCATTCAAACCGATCGTCAATGTCGTAGCTGCTGTCCACGCTGTAGTGTTCTTGCGCTGGTTTTTGATCTCAGTCGCCAGGTTAAGGTAATACCCTTTGCCTTCGCCTATCTTCTCGATCGCCGCATTGCTAAGACCCAGTATCGCAAGACCCGGCGGAAGCATAAGTGCCTTTTGGCTTCCCGCAAGGACAGCATCAATATTGCTGACATCGATCTTCTCCACACCGATAGCCGTGATACCGTCTGCGATGATCATCACATCCGGACGGACTTTTTTTACGGCTGCGGCTATCGCTTCGACAGGATGGCGAAGACCGCCTGCTGACTCGGAGATCTGAACAGCGATCGCATCCACTGCAGGGTTCTGCTCAAGCGCTTGAAGGACGTCTTCTACCGACGTCGGCGTGTTCCACTCATACTTTAGCTCGACACTTTGAAGCCCGTGCGCCTGTGCGATCTTGCCGAAGCGTTCACCGAACTTGCCCGCATTCACATTCAAAAGCGTGTTATGGCACAGATTGATGACTGCTGCTTCCATGGCACCCGTTCCGCTTGTCGCAAGCATGATGACCTCATCCGTCTTGAACAGTTTGAAAAGTTCTTTTCGTGTCTCTTCAAAGATCGCCTCAAATTCTGGAGTACGGTGGTGAAGTGTAGGCTCAGCCATTGCTAAACGGATTGATTCTGGAACAGGGGTTGGTCCCGGTGTGAAAAGTAGCATTTGCTTCCTTTGGTAAGTCTGTAATATATTTAAAACAGAGGTTTTAAAAACCTATTTTCTAAACATACGGGCGCAATTATAGCCAAAGGATAGTTAGAGAAGCATAAAAGCCTTTAGTAAACTTCTAAAAAGCCCTAAACAGGGGGACTGAAAATTTGAAATTGCTCTTTATATCCAGTATAATGGAAAACAAGACGATCTAGCAAGGAAGTATGATGAGTGACCTCTTCGATAAAAAAGCAGATAATTGGGACACCCAAAGCATCCCACAGCAACTCAGTAAGACTATCGGTCCTGCTATCATCGAAAACATAGAACTAAGGCCCGATATGGAAGTAATGGACTTCGGTGCCGGTACTGGACTGCTGACCTCTCATATCGCACCCCTTGTCAAAAGTGTGACCGCAGTGGATATCTCTGCGGCTATGCTGGATAGACTCACAGCGAAGCCCGAGTTAAAAGAGAAGGTCACCGCCTGCTGTCAGGATATCCTCGATAAGCCGCTTGATAAACAGTTCGATCTTATCATCAGTGCGATGGCCATTCATCATGTCAAAGAGACTGCCTTGCTCTTAGAAAGTTTTGCCCGGCATCTCAAGCCCGGCGCGCAAGTCGCTCTGGCCGACTTGGACAGCGAAGACGGGAGTTTTCATCCACCGCAGACACAAGGTGTCTTTCATCTGGGCTTCGATAGAGAAGCCTTTTCACTTCTTCTGAAGAAGTCGGGTTTTGAAGATGTACAGTTCCTCACAGCGCATATCATCGAAAAAGACGGCACGGACTATCCGGTCTTCCTTGTACTGGCAAGAAAAAGAGAAGATACTTGATCTGTATACAAAAGCAGAAACTAAGATCCTAAATTTCTTTATAGTTATCCTCTGATCACCTTGTATTTTTTGTTTTTTATCCACTGATATTCCCTGTCTTCACCTACTTTTTTGAAAAAGAGGTCCGAGGAGTCTCTCCAGGCATCCAAAACGATCCCTTCTGAAAAAGGCCGTCCTTTGGCTGTGACAACGACGGCATTATGCTCCCCGAGATTGCCCTGCTCCACGACTGCACGGTAAAGGTCGAAATTTTTGAAATTGTACTTTTGAAAATAGGCGATCAAGTCCCCGGTCCAGTGATAACACAGGCCGCGCTCTTTAAGCCCAACCGTGATCAGAAAATTATGAAACTTGGGCGGAGAGACAAGATCATACTCTTTTGCAAGATAATAGGGATAAAGTACGGCGGCACGTGAAAAAGCTTTTGCCTCATCTTCGCTTACTTCTGAAGAGAGAGACTGCAGCTCTTTTTGAAGAGATACTATTTTATCTTGAAGTCGCTTATCAGGCATACTGAGCGACACCCTTTCATCCTCTGACAGTTCCACCTGCACATATTTTACGCTGCATCCCGCAAAGACAACAATAAATATAGACATAATCCCTATTTCACGTATCATCTGTTTATCTGCCTTATATCATAAACCTTATAGACGATATCATATCATTGTCTTTATGAACAAGCCCGGAAATATTGGACGATTATTACCAAAACTTAACAATTTACTGGATATTCTTTTATATTCACACGGAGCAAGGAGCATTATGACACTGTACGAAGCGACTATTTTAGGTATCGTCGAGGGGGTCACTGAGTATCTTCCTGTCTCATCGACGGCACATATCGCATTGACATCACAGATCATGGGTGTCGCTCAAGATGACTTTATGAACAGTTTTAACATCATCATACAGATCGCACCTATCTTTTCCGTTATGATCATCTATTTCAATACACTTTTTCACTCTGTAGAGATCTGGAAAAAGCTGGTCGTCTCTTTCATTCCTACCGGTGCTATAGGATTTTTGTTTCATAAACAGATCGAGACGATGTTTTCTGCCAACAGTATCGTCCTGTGGATGATCGCCACGGGAGTCTTCTTTCTTATCATCGAGTTTTTGTATACACGCAGAGGACATACGACACTTGAGCTTGAGGATGTGACCTATAAACAGGCGATCTCTATCGGCTTCATACAGGCCCTCTCTTTAATACCCGGCGTTTCGCGCTCGGGGAGCACTATCTTGGGAGGGATGCTCTTGGGCATGAAACGCGAGCTCTCCATGAGTTTTTCATTTCTGCTCGCTATACCGACGATGACAGCAGCTTCGGGCTATACACTTTTAAAAGAGTACAGCACCTTCTCATCCGATGGCATTGGGATGATCGCCGTCGGTTTTCTTGTCTCGTTCGTTGTAGGGTGGGCCGCTGTCAAAAGCTTCTTGGCTATTGTCTCCCGATACAACTTCACGCCGTTTGGAATCTATTTGATCGCTTCGGGTATCTTGTTCGCAATATTCGGAGTAGAACTGTAGGCGAAAATTCCTCGAACGCTAAAAGAAGGATGGAATAATATTTGCTATTGCTTTTGCATGGGTCATTCAAAAAACCCTATACAAAGGAAAGTATAATGCAATTAAAAGCAGCTAATCTACTTGAACGTTTTTCCAACCGTATAGATACATTACTTTACACGTTCAGTCAAAAAATCCTATAAACTACTGCAGAGGTCTCTTACCTCTGCAACTGCTTCGACACTTTTATCTTTCTCGCATCAGCTTAATGACATCCAAAACAGGCTTGGCATTTGCAAGTGCTTGAGCGCGGTGTGACAATTTTGATTTGACACTCTCGTCAAGTTCGCCCAAGGTCTTCTCATATCCTTTTGGTACAAAACAGGGATCATATCCAAACCCGCCATCACCTCGAGGTTCTGTCACGACATCCCCGTACATCCAGCCGTGCGTCGTATATTCACCCTCTTTAGAGACGATAGCGATGGCTGCTGTATAAAAAGCCGGGGATGATTTTACGCCTTTTGCTTTCACAGCGTCCATAAGCTTGTACAGATTGTCCTTATCAGTGGCATCAGGTCCGCCAAAACGAGCGGATAGAACTCCCGGAGCTCCGTCTAACACTTCCACATTAATACCGCTGTCATCGGCAAATACAATCGCATCTTCGTCACCCAGCGCGGCATAGACCGCACGGGCTTTTATCAAGGCATTACCTTTGAAATCGGGTTCGTCTTCAATGATCTCAAAAGGTTCGATAAGATCGCTGTAGGGGATCACCTCAAAGTCGCTGTACATCGCCGTGATCTCGCGTACCTTGCCCTTGTTGGATGTTGCTAAAACCAATTTCATTTAATAACCTTAACTTAAAATCTTTTCATTATAATGCCGACATTCTATCAAAGGTAGGTTATTTATATGTTTAAAAAGATCTGGTCCCTCTCGGCAATCTTAGCACTACGCTTTCTCGGTCTCTTTTTAGTACTTCCTGTTCTCTCTTTGTATGCCATGGGCATGGAAAATGCGACTTCGCTTCTCGTCGGTGTCATTGTCGGCGGTTATGCTCTGACTCAGGCCATCTTCCAGGTCCCTTTTGGTACGATGAGCGACAAGATCGGCCGTAAGCCTACGCTTGTCTTCGGTCTGTTTGTCTTTTTAGCGGGCTCGATCCTCTGTGCCGTCAGTACAGACATCTATATCTTGATGCTTGGCCGTTTCTTACAGGGTGCCGGTGCTATCGGTGCGGTTGTCCCGGCTATGATATCGGACCTTGTACCTGAAGAGTCACGCGGAAAAGCAATGGCGATGATGGGCGGATCTATCGCCTTGAGTTTCGCGCTTGCCATGGGTCTTGGCCCTGTACTGGGCGCAAGTTTCGGCGTCGCCTCTCTGTTTTGGCTCACGGCTATCTTCGCACTTGTCGCGATCATCCTCGTCTTTGTCAAGGTACCGACACCTCCGCGTATCCACCATGTCTACCACAACACTGTCAAGACAGCGGATATCCTTAAAGATTCCAACCTTTTGGGTATGTTTATCATCAACGGTATGCAAAAAGGTCTTATGACTATCGCCTTTGTACTTATTCCCCTTATCATGACAAACTCACTTGAACAAGGCGGTTTTGGCTGGGAAAAAGCGGAACTTTGGAAGGTCTACCTGCCTGCGATGATCTTTGGACTGATCGCTATGGGACCGGCTGCTGTCTTTGGCGAGAAGCACAACAAGGCAAAACAGATCTTTTTGGTCTCTATCGTTCTGTTTATCGTCGCATTCACATTGATGGGTACTACGGATTCTTCAACAGTGTTTATCGTCGGTGTCGTCAGTTTCTTTATCGGGTTTAACATGATGGAGCCTTTGGTGCAGTCACTGATCTCAAAATATGCGAAGGTACATCAAAAAGGTGCCGCTCTTGGGATGTCAAACTCAGTCGCCTATTTCCTTACCTTCGTCGGCGGGACCTTTGCCGGTCTGATGCTTGATATCTCTGACAGAGAGACACTCGGTCTGAGCCTTGCTATTGTCGGCGCACTCTGGTTGATCTGGACAGCGCTTAAGCTCTCAAATCCTGTCAAACATTCGCATCTGTATGTGCCTAGAGAGCATATCGATATGAAGAAACTTGAAGCCCTTGAGCATGATGCGATCGCAGAGTGGTATATCAATGAGACAGAGAATCTTGTTGTCGTAAAATACCAGAAAGATGCAATTGAAGAAGAGGCTATCAAAGCCAAGATCGTACACTAATCCTGCAATCACATTCCCGACTCCGGTCGGGAATCTAGACTTTCCCTCTAAACAGTATTCAGCTGAAATCAATGAAAACAATTCATCAAAAAACCGAACCTTATTAATAAAGCTTTGTTTTGCGATATTAGAAGTAAAAAAGAGGAGAAGATTTCAATAAGAGTGAAAGGATTTGGACTCGATGCTATGGCAGGTGACCGCTCGGGCATCATCTTTTTTCTTAAAAAGACGGCGCTTAGAGAGCAAGCAGGTTGATAACCTCTACCTTTTCGCCTTTCTTTAACGAACCGCTCTCTTCTCCTGTGACGACAAGGGCGCAGGGTCCGAGCATGTTGGTCAAGATAGCCGATGAACCGACCTTTTTACCCTCAAAATCGACCTCATACTGGCCGTTATTAAAGATCAGATTACACGGAGTAAACTCCGTTTTTTTGGCTCTCTTGTTAAAGTCCTGCATCAAGACTGCTTCAACCTGCGGCAGTTCAGCCCCCAAAGAGAGCATACGGCGGATTATGGGAATGACATAGAGCATAAAGGTCACTGTCGAAGAGTAGGCAAACCCGGGAAGACCGATGATGAACTTGTTCTCTTTTTTGGCCAGCATGATGTGCTGACCCGGTTTGATACGTACGCCCTTATAGATCACTTCTGCACCGAGACGGGGGATGATATCTTTTACAAAGTCATAATCACCCACACTGACACCGCCTGTCGTGACGATGATATCCGCAGACTCCAAGGCATTTTCAAAGGCTTGTGTAATGGACTTCTCATCATCCTTTACGATACCCAACTGAACCGCTTTGGCACCACTTTGTTCTGCCAAGGCCGCCAAAGTGTAGTTGTTGGATGAGCGTATCTGAGACGCATGAGTGGCATTTTGGCCAAGATCCAGGATCTCACTTCCCGTTGAGAGGACAGCCACACGCGGCTGGATAAAGACAGGCGCCATCACGACATTCAGCGATGCCATCACACCGATCTCGGCATA